>QHOM01000194.1 GCA_003218785.1 Verrucomicrobiota bacterium | reverse complement strand
CGATCCAGCAATGTCGAAGCCCAACGGCGCTCGTAAATGCGCTCGGCAGTGAGCGGGTCGGCTGGCTCCATGCCGCACCGTTCCTCAGTACGCAGTTCTTCCAAGGGAATGAGCTGCTGGCCTTTGCCACGTTTGATCGCCATCGCGCGGCGGTGTTCGTCAGCCAGAAAGTGCTTCAGCGCCGAGAGCAGATAAGAACGCAATCGCCCCTTCTCTTTGCGCACAGTGCGCAGATCCCGGCGCTCCAACAAAAGAGCAAAAAAACCTTGCGTAAGATCCTGCGCTTCCTCCGGCCCGGCCCCCTGTCGCCGCACAAAGCTGTAAATGGGTCGCCAATAAATCCGGCAGAGTTTTTCAAGTGCCTCTTGTGCCGCTGGCGATTCGCCCTGTGCCTCCAGCACCACGCTCCAGTGCGTAGTAGTAAACGCCGCCGGGCCGTGATAAGCATTTCCGCCGATCGCGCTCTGTGAAGTCACCTCGTCCTGAGGAGGCACACGACCATCGAATGAAAAAGGCGCGTCAAAATCAAGCCTGCAACTACAGGGTTCCTGTCAATAGTGGCCAGAGATTTTGCAAAGCTTCAAAATTGATCGCGCGAATCTGGTCCGACGACGGTAGCTGAATCTTCGGATGATCGAATTCCGCAGCGAAACGCTGTTTCCAACGCGAATACTTCGGCGACGAGTAGGCGCCACAAACATCGCCTCCAATAATCTGAGAGGACTCGCGCAACTTCCCGAGCGCCCATTCAAGATCTCCAATGGTGAAGCGGCCAGCTTCCCAATTCGTCACTGCATCGCTCCCATCGAGACAGTCAAGATCGATCGTGACGTAAACGTTTTTTCCGCCGGCCGTTTCCAAAAATTGGTCAAAGTGCTCGCGCCAATTGTCACGAAGGATGGCGCCGCGACGGCGCCGATCTTTCAGTGGCCGATCGTCTGCCCACGGATGGACCTCAAGAATGCCTGCGCGTTCGGCGCGACGGTTGCCGAAAATTTGGTGCGGCCACCAGCATTCGAAGTTGCCGCAACCCCAAACGCTCACACGGCGCACTTGAGGAAGTTCCAGTGCGCGATTCACCCATCCGCCGCAGCCCCATTTCGGCGGACGCACATCCCAATCCGGATGATTGTCGAATGACACGACAATAATCGGCTCGGCGACACGTCGCAGGCGAAGCGCCGTCAAATAATGGAAATCGCCCGACCCGTAAAGCATAAAGGGCGACGCGAGGTGTGTCTCGTGTTCGCCATAAAATTCGGTGACCAAGCGAGGCGGTGCAGAGAAGCGCAATTGCGGCCCCCAATTGCGTGCGTCAACAACAGCGAGGCGCATCGCATCAGTCTGCCACGCGTCATCCAGGTTGAGATGCAGGGCGATGGAAGAAGCATGCATGACGAAACCGCGAATTACGCGGATTTGAGCCCAAATCCAGATTCCGTTCGCAGGATACTAGCCCAGCGCTAAGACGCTGATCTATTACCAAACTTCGTGCCTTCCTGCGTTTCTGATTCAGACTCTACTTGTGCGACTGGGGAAAAATTTGAGCGTCATTCGCCTTGGCGATGCGCAAGTTTTCCTCGGCATCTTTGTAACCGGGACTAAGGCGTAACGCTTCACTGAACTGAACAATAGCTTGAGAGAATTGTCCTTGGCTCAGGTAAATCTTGCCCAAGCTGTTGTACGCAACCACCAGCTTGGAGTCGGCGCGAAGCGCTGCGATGTAATGCGTTTTGGCCTCCTCGAGATCGCCTTTTGAAAAAAGCGCATCGGCAAGGCGAAGCTGCGCATCCAAATAATCCGGTTTGAGTCGTACAACCTGCCGAAGCTCGCCGATGGCGTCATCACTTTTGCCTCGTGAGGCAAGAAACGCTGCGTAGTTGTAATGGGCATCGGGCGAATCCGGCTTGAGACGCGTGCCCTCTTCGAAGTGAGGCGCAGCCTCGTCGTAGCGTCCGATCCGTTTGAGCAAATTAGCGTAATCGACATGGGACTCGGCGTTGTTGGGTCGCGTCATTGGGGTTGAAACCGAGTGCGACGTTATATTGTTCTTCCGCCTGCTCCAATTGGCCTTCTTTTTGCAGCGCCAGCCCGTAATCAAAATGCTGGCGAGCGCCGGCTGGCACATCGGCTACCACCCATGCGCGCCGTTGAATTTCGGCAACAGGACCACGCACTTGCCAGAACCAGAGGGCGCTTAGCGGCAGGACAAATACGGCTGCCCACTTTAACCCATGTATGGCCCAGCCCGGGAGAAACCCGCCCAACGACACATCGGCCGTCCCACCGGTAAGCCCGAGAGACTGCCGGGTGGAGCGTTCGCGAACTTTCCAGATAAATCCGTCGTAATAAAAATGAAGCAGCGTGGATGCGGTGACTACGCCAGTGAGGACGCGTTTGACCGTTTCGATCCCGAGATGGGCATTGAAATAAGCAAGCGAGCCGTAAGCGAAAACCAAGCCGACGTACAGTCCGATGAGCGAGCCGCTTCTTCGGAAAACAAAACGCATGAACCCACCGATATTGCTGTCCTTCTCCACGCGGTTGCGATTGTAGATCCAGACGAGCGAGAGATACTGCACGTCGTGGAAGACTTCGAAGAGCGCAATGCCAACAAGAATGTTCGCGACGCCGTTATTGCAGTACCACCAAAAGGTAATGGTCGTCACCAGCAGCGCCGCCTTTACTGGGTTTGGCCGCTTGCCCAAGTGCCACATCCGGCCAAAATGCACGACGAAAAGGACCGAAACTGCGATTGCCCCCCAGAGCATGACCTGCTGGAACTCGTGCAATAAGACGGGCGAAATAAAGGGGCCACCGCATGTGTAATAGATGTCGAGGGTGTCGCTCATGCGCAACGGGGAAAGCGCCACAGCGGTTGCAAACCAGATCACGCATGAGGCAAAATCGAGCCGCCGAGTGAGCGCGGCGAACGATCCGAGTTTTGCGTCGTAGATGCGGCAAAACCCATACGTCTGCATTAATCCATGCCAAACGCCCCAGAAAAAAACGACAAGCATGATTCCTTTCAGGTCCCACCAGAAAAAGGCCGTGCAGACCGCGAGCAGAAAGAGCGGCGCCAAAATAAAGCGCCATTTGAACCGATTGAACAAAGCGCGATCGCCATAGGCGCGGATCATCCCTGGCAGGTGATGGCCCATTGCACCGAACGCCGCGACGAAGAGATAAATGTCTTGTGGGCTCCAGCGCGCCTGAGCCAGCGCAAAAACCGGCAGCAGTAACAGCGGTGTGCCGACGTAGAGGATCAGATCTCGCCAGGAATCTAATATCCACAAACTCGTCCTCGGCGCGGCCGCCGGAACAGCCGGAACGGTTTGCGGACGTGAAAACGCGGTGACCTGCTGCATGAATTCGGGAGATCCGGGAGCTAAGTTTCCCTTAAGTCGCCGGGAAAATCAATCCCGGCTTTCAGGGCACTAATCAGTGATTTCTTCCACGGTGATTGTTTCTTCCGCGAATTCGCCGCGACAGGCAGCACGCACATTCCATTCACCGGCCGCGAGCTGCCAAAAGAATCGGCCGTCGCGTTGCGGTGACACTTGCACACCGTTTACAAACCACTCCGCGTCTCCGGCAAACGCCGCGGTGAGCTCGACCATCTGCTGTGACGGTGGCAGCAAAGGATCGAGTTGGTAGCGCGCGTTTGCTGGCGGACTCGTGATACGAAAATCGGATCGGACGTGCGCGCCAATGGTGTTGTCGCGGCTCGCGCACCATTGGCTGTACGCGTCTGGCAAAAGCAATTTTCCGTCGCTCGCAAAGTAATCTGCCGAATCCTCGCGCGGCTCCGTTCCTGCCAGAAACAGTTCGTTCAGTATCGCAGCGCTAAAGCGTGATGGGAGCAAACCTGTCGCCTTGCAAATTTCGCGGCGCACCAGTTTGTCATTTTCCGGAGGTGGATCGAGCGGATGATCACGCTGGAGTAATTCCTGTATCACTGCCCCCAAAAGCGGCGTCGCCGCGCGCACGGCAAACGTGTCGCGCATGGGGCGTCCGTCAAAATTTCCTGCCCACACGCCGACCGCGTGTTCCTTGTCAAATCCAACTGTCCAAGCGTCGCGGAAACCGCTGCTTGTTCCGGTCTTGGCGGCAACGCGTTGCTCGAAGGCAAGCGGCGAATGCGGGCCAAAACTTTTCTGTCTCGCATCGTTATCGCACAAAATATCGGTGATGATTGCCGTTGCCTCTTTCGAAGCGATGCGGCTGATCGGCTGATGTTCCGCAGTTAAAAATTTTGCGCGCATCGACGTCCCGCCACGCGCCAGTCCCGCATAAGCAGCAGCAAGATCGACAAGGCGGGTCTCAGCATTTCCCAAGACGAAGCCGGCACCATAATCCGCGAGGCCCTGGGGAAAATCGAAGCCCCACTTTTGCAGTTGATAGAATGCAGGGCGCGCGCCGAGCTGGCTTAGCGTGAACACGGCCGGCACGTTGAGTGAACAGCCCAGCGCTTCGCGGAGGCGCACCGGACCAAGATAACGATGATTGTAATTTTGCGGGTCATAATCGGCGTACTCACCACGGATCGCGTCGGGCGTATCCGGCAACAAGCTCGCTGCGGTGAGCAGCCGCTTATCGATCGCCTCAAGATAAACGAACGGTTTCAATGTCGATCCACAACTGCGCGGCTGCATCGCGCCGTTGATTTGCGACACGTCGTAATTCTCGGAGCCAACCATGGCACGAATCGCGCCCGTCGCGTTTTCGAGCACAACAATCGCTACCTGCGTGATGTCATGCCGATTTAACGCCGACAAATGCGACTGCGCGAGGCGTTCCACCGTACGCTGCAGATCGAGATCGAGCGTTGTCCTTACCGTGCCCCGCAATCCTGGGTTTCGCGCCACGACTGCATCGACAAAGTGCTGCGCGCGACGCGGCGGATCCACCTGTGTGACTCTCGGGGGCTCCGCGAGAAGTAGCTGCTGATCTCGCGTGATAACTCCAAGTTCAACTAAGCGTGTGAGCGAACGAGCGTATTTGCGTTTTGCTTCCTCCGAATGTCGCCACGGATTTAGTCGGGTCGGTGCCTGGGGCAAACCGGCCAGAAAAATCGCTTCGCTGAGTGTGAGATCGCGCGCCGGTTTGTCGAAGTATGTCCGAGCGGCCGCTTCCGGGCCGATCCGGCGATTGCCGTAACTGCTGCGATTCAAATACTCGGCGAGAATTCTCTGCTTGCTCCAGCGCCGCTCCAATTTCCAAGCCGCGATTGCTTCGTAGAGTTTGCGATTCCAACTGTGCTGCCCGCGACCAGTTGCTAATTTCACCAGCTGCTGGGTGATGGTGGATGCGCCGGAAACAACATGCCCCGATCGCAAATCGCGCGCGCAGGCGGCGACTGTGGCACGCCAATCAATCCCGTGATGTTCGTAAAAGCGCCGGTCCTCCAGCTCGACAGTTACGCGCGGAAGCCACGATCCCATTCGCTCGAGTGGAACTGGAAATTGCGCACGCGCTGCCGGCGATGCGAGCTCGGCAATTTCGCGACCGCGACAATCAAGCAGCGTCAAAGTTCCAGCAGGTGATTTTTGCAGCTGATCAGGAATTGGCAGCCACCAAACGATTGCCATCGGCAAGACGATTCCCGTGGAAATTACAAATAAGCGTAAACGCAGAGGTCTGCGTAGCGCACGCGTCCCGCGTGTCTGGCGAGCGCGTCTCGCGATCGCGAACTTTTCCCTTGCGTCCGACTCGGCTCTGCGATTCACGGTCAAAGGAAAGCCTGTTTCGGCGCGACGCCGAAACCAGACACGCGAGACGCGTGCGCTACCCGGGCGTGAACCGCACAATTCAGCTATTCGACGGAGATGACGCATAAACTTGAAGGTGACAACCCGGAGAAACGGCTGTCGTACATCGGCGCTACTTGCGTGGCGGGCCAGCGAAACGTGCCTGCCGCGGTCGCGCGTGCCAAGATCGAATATGTACTCGAGCCTGGATCGACTATGTCGAAATAAAGGAGCGTCGAGCGATCGCGCATCTCCGAGTACGACAATCCAAGCAAACGATCCTGCGGATCAGCGGGCGGAAGCTGGAAGAATTTTCCGACGATCGCAAGATTTGGATTCACTACCTCGATGCCGGCCGGCAACGCATCTTCGAGCGCTACAAAATTTTGAAGCTTCCGTGTGTTCAGCCGGTAGGTGATGAGCAATTGATCGCCCAGCTTTAACGGCGCATCGGAACTGCCGACCCGCTTCGGGTCAGTCAGATTTTTGACGACACGTTCAATGTGAAATCCACGGTCCATTCGGTCCGTATCGACTTCGCTGGTCGAATATTCGGCCTGCATCAAAAATGTAAGCGCGCCTTGATTGAGCTCCTTAATTGCCAAGTCGTTGTCGATCTTGCGCTCGAGCCATCCGGCCGATCCCCCATTCTTGGAAAGCACGCCCGGGGGCTGCGCTGCGTGTAACGAGGGCGCCATTTCCGCTCCGAGCATTGATTTGAACGCGAGCAGCAGCCAGAGATTTTCCTGCGTTGAAAGCGATCCTGCCGCATCCATCAACTTCGACATGCGGTCGCGCGCCTGTTGTTTCTTTTGCTTCGTCCACGTTGGCGGCGAGACAACATTAAACGCGAAGGCGCGCATCGCCTCCGCGCGAGTCATCGACGTAAACGTCACGGGATTAAAAGCGCGTTCTTTGATCGGCGTGTCGATTTCGCGCAGGAGTTGCTGTTGCTCGCGCGCCATGATGTTTTGCCGATGCAGTGCAATTGCGAGTAACGCGCGGTCTTCATCGCTCCCCTCGTTGCGATGCAAATACAGCTCCTGGGATTCGCTACGGAAATCGTTGCTTCCCGATTGAGTGAACACAAAAAGGGCAAAACATTTTTCAAAACGCGACGCCGGCAACTGTCCTTTGATGATTTTGTTTGCCGCACCGGTAAGTTTCTCTTGCAACTCCGCAGGCGGCTCAAAGCCGGCATTGATGGATTCTGAGCAGTGAGTCAGCATACTGCTTCATCCCGCGTTCTAGCGTGGCCCGATATTCGACATCGCGTTCCTGAAGATCGGGCAAATACGCGAGCAGATTTGCGAGCAAACTGCAGCCCAAAAGTTTTGTCGATATTTGTTCGAAACAGCCATGTGGATATTGGAGAATCAGCGGCAATCCTGCGATGTTGGGCAGCCACGGTGAGGTTGAAATCGTCGTGCTAAATTTGCCACGACCGTGCTTCCACGCGTCGGGCATCGAGCGATATGCCTCGAACTGCGGACCGGTGAACGGCCCGGCCACGCTTTCCTTGCAAACAATCGTGGGCGGTTGCACCGGGAGGGTGATTTCGACTGCGTCCGACATTTTGTTGTTCGATTTCGAGACCGCTTCAAAGCGTATCTTTGCCGGAGCGAGGTCGACGTCGGCAACTTTCGCCCTGAAACGAAACACGGTTGGCGCGTCGCGATGGGCGGACTGCGTTACGCTATCTCCACCGAGTAATTTCAAGTTTGCGTCCGTGATACAGCGCGCCGCGACCTGATCGGTGTCAGCAAAATTTTCCCTCACCACCGCGCGCAGTTCGACCTCATCGCCATCGCGCAGAAAACGCGGTAACGCTGGATCGATGAGGAGCGGCTTCGATATTTTGACCGTCTGCGTCGCATCGCCGCCAAATTGATTAGCCTTCGTCTGTCCGACTGCAACGATGCGATATGTCGTCAGGTTATCCGGCGCGGTGAATTCAAACCTGGCCTTGCCGTCGCCGCCAGTTTTCAAGCTCCCCTGCCAAAACGCCAGTGTGCGAAATTCTTTGCGAACATTTTGAACATTTGAAATGGCTTCCTCCCCGCCGTCGCCGATGATGAATCCTTTTTGCGTCAAGCTGAGTTTGGCGAGATTGTCGATGTAACCGTGGAGTGCCTCGTAAGTGCGTACGGAAAACGGATCCTTCGGATAAAATTTCTCGCCTATTGCCGGCAGCTTCCAGTCGCCCAGCGTGAGGACGGCGTCATCAACTGCGAACACCAGAAGATCGACATCGGAAACCGGCTTGTTCTCGGAAGTGACGCGCACTTCACCGCGCACCATGTCACCTGGCTTTGCTGTGGCGCTCGCGAGTTGCGGCTCAATTTTTAGTTCACGATCTGGCCGGAGCACTTCGATGTTTGTGTAAGCGAAGCGTTCCAGCGGGAGTTCGCTCTTACCACCCGGCTTGACTAGATAGATGGCAACAGCTGCGTTCGGAGCGTATTCCTTTTTGATGGGCAATTCGATGCGGCCCGCGTTGCCCTTCACTGGAACGAGAAGTGTGTCGAGCACCTCATCCGTCTCCACGGAGACCCACGCGACGCCGCCGAATGGCGCTTGTATCGTGAGCGCGGCTTTATCGCCCGGCAGGAATGGCTCGCTACGATGCTCGATCTTGAACGTCGTCTCGTTTATTACCGGCAGCTCCGCCGGCTTTTCACCTGTGACGGTCGTTTCATCGCTCACGACCGGGGTTTTGATTTTCGGCGCGCTAACTGCAACAACGTATCGGCCTGTCTCGCTCGTCGGGAAAATAAGTTCGGCCGGCGTTTTTGACTCTTGTGATGCGACTTTCGCAAACTGGTCGTTGTTTCGATAGCGATAGACGAACGGCGCGATCTGCTCTTTGACCGTCTTTGTGGTAACATGAAACAGGTCGGCCCGAACAGAAACGCCGTTCACCTTTTGATCGTTCGGATCGAGGGCGTCGATCTCGACCTTCAGCCCGGCGGGTTCCGCAACCTGTTCGTTGGCGCGAACGCCGAGCCGCGTTTCTGTCGGGAAGAGCGTCGCCATATCTCCGCCGGCAAGGGTTTGCCCGTCGATTGAGGTTACGTCCGCCCGCCAGACAACGCTCACACGACCGACTGCGGGATTGTCTTTGAATGGCGATTCGCACGCGAGCTCCGCAAAGCCGTGCGCATCGAGTTGCGTGTCGCCTTCAACTGTTTTTATCTCCTCGCTATAAGCATCAAGGTGCGGGCCGACCTCGGCGTAAGCGTTGAAACGTTTTCGATAAGGGCCCTCGGTGTCGCCACCATACTCAGCCGATGTCGTCCAGGTGGCTTTCCAGTGCACACGCGCGCCCACATTCGGCGCGCCATGAAAATACGCGGAGGAGATCCGAGCATGCGCGGTCGTACCAGTCTCCGGGGTAGTCGCGTCGACAATGACCGAAAATAGCGGTACACGATATTCCTGAACGCTGATTCTGCTTGAGCCTTGGTAATCGTTGCCGTTCACCCGGCAAGCGATGACATAATCGCCGAGCTTCGCCTTTTCTGGCACGATCCATTCCGCTTCCCATCCTCCATAAGACGAAAGCGGCACCGTGCCCTCGCCCACCGTTCGGTCGCCGTCGCCGGTCGTTACCCGCCAATGCACATCAACCACGCCGCGCCAGAGCGATTCGGCTTCAGTCGGGATCGCCAGGCCGTTGCTGGTCATCTCGCGCACTAATCCCTTCATCTTCACGGTCTGACCTGGGCGATAAAGGTTGCGATCAGTAATGATCTCCGCCTGCCGCTTTTTAACGGGAGGAGCGTAATCGCTTCCGGATGGATAGGATGTGCCTTCGGCAAATTGCAGCGCCGGACCGGTCGTTGTATCCGCGATAAAAAGATGTGTGTCGTGAGTCTTAGGGTCACGAGCCTTCGTGAAAATTGTATCCTTTACGAACCGGACGATGCTGTTCTCGTCAGTGACAGCACGGGCGAGTTCGATGTTCTCCTCGGTCACGGCGTGAACCGTCACTCCGGCCACGGAGCTCGCGTCGGACATTTTTGCCAGACGCATGATGACAGTCGTCGGCGTTCGTTTTTGCGTCAGCAGATAGTCATTGACGCAAATGATCGAGCGATTCCCAACGATCCGTCCATCGGGAAGTGTCGCACTCGCCTCGAAAAGGTACGCGCCGGCGAATCCTTCTTTTGCCGGCGAAGTGCATTGAACGTCGCGTCGCGTTTCGATGTCGCCGCTCGTTGCGTCGAACGTGCCGCTGCCCATTACCGGCAACTGAAAACCGTCGATGAGCAATTCGGTTTGAAACTGCTTCGCGAACCCTGTGCGCGGATCGATTACAACCTTGCCCGTGACAGGATCAGTAGCATCCTTCTCGAATTCTCTGACCCGTGCCGTGACCGCGGACAGTTTCTCCGCGGGAATGCGTGCCAATTTCCATGTCACGTCCGGCGTGTTGATTTGGAAAAATGCAAAGCGCAACTCCTGGCGCGCACGCGCAAACACCTGCGAAGATGGAAAGATAAGGCATGACTCTTTTGGGCGGAACGTTGCGCCCCAGCGCGATTCAGCGGCGAGTCCGTAGCCGCGATCGCCTTTGAGTTCCGGCGAAATGGTAACCTTACAGCGCTGCGCGAGATTGAAGTTGCCGGTGATTTCGATCGCGCTGCCGCTGGCGAGAAGTTTCATTTTCTCCACTGCAGGCTCGACGCGGATTCGCTCCGGCGTTGCTTCCACCGGGTCGATATCGTCGTTAAACTTGATGCGAATCGACGGCTCCTCGAGAGCATGATTGAACGCGCCGACCCATTCCACCTTGAGCGGCTCGGTTTTTCCCGCTGGGATGACCTGCAGATAGGGAAGCAGACGCCGGCTTTTCGCGTCGAGCAACCCATTCACGATCAGATCAAACGTGCGTCCGACGGGAAGTGGCTCTCGCGGCCCAACTCTAAACGCTGTTGCTTCCAATGGGCTCGCGCTTTTCTCCTCGACGGTTTGAATTATCTCGACAGGAAAACGGTCGTGCGAATCGCGGTCTTGAAAGTAAATGTGCTCGGCCGCTTCGACGAGTCGAACCGGATAAGTTGAATCGAGATAGACTTGCGGACGCGCAGGCAACTGTTCGTGCTCTGTGAAGTCGGTCGTGATCGCAAACTTGAGCGTTGTAAATTCCGCGCTCCAATCCTTCACGACAAAAGGTTTCCCGGCCGCGTCTTTCAGTCCCGGAGCAAGTGTCAACCGAGGACGCGCACCAGCGACGACACCGCTGACCGTGAACACGCCTTCCGTCTGGCTTTTCCAAAGAAACGTGCCGTCGAGTTTTGGTTCGCTGACAAACGGACAAGGCTGATTCCCGACATCGATGAGATCAGGCGCGACCATCGCCAGCGGAAACGTGATCGTGATCTGGTCCCCCTCGGCGATTTTTCCGCTGGACGGATCAATCACGACGCCGTCGGCATCCGGTTTGGCATTCGATGTTTCCTCTTCCTGCTCTTCGTCAGCGCCCGCCTTCGCCAAGGCTACGGCGGGCAGGCCAAAAGCGAGACTGCTCGCTAAAAGAAGCGAGATCGCTGCGCAAGATAGCCGATTCATTCGTGTTCTGGCGCCAGTTCGCTAATCCGGCGAAGATCGGCATCGGCCTCATTTATCTTCCCGATGCGGCGTTCGCATTGCTCGCGTTCGTTTAACGCGACAAGCGACTCGTCGATTTTAAGGGAGCGAGTTTGGGACTCAATAGCGGCGGTGAAATCTGCGCGCTGTCTTTCGAGGATACCGCGGAAGAACCACTTTGCTGAATCATTGGGATCCAACTCCGTGGCCGTGCACGCATGCGCGAGGGCTTCTTTGCTTTGGCTCAGTCCATCGAGATCGTGTGCAGCCTCAAAATGTTCGGCTGCAGATTTATCATCGATCGCGAGCGCAGCGCGCGCGTCAGCAAGAGCCAGCGTGAATTGACGCAGCTCTCTCAAAACTTTTGAGCGCGCAGCAAGCGCATCGACATCCCTGGGATTTGCCAGGAGACGCGAGTCCAGTGTACCGAGTTCTCGTAACGCATGCTCGCTGACGTGTTTGCCATCTCCACGAAGAAGATCGTTGCCGACCTGCAATTTTGCTGCGTCCTCCGCGCGATTGTCATCCAGCAATGCCTCGGCTGTTTGGATGCGCGCTCGCATTGATGCGGGCTGAAGTTTCAGAGCGCGCCCGGCGTCATCAAGCGCCAGCAATGGCCGGCCAGCCAGAGTGAAAATCCGCGCCCGCTCGAGTAACAATCCGGCAGCCGCCGGATCATTCGGCGATTTTGCGATCTGTGCGTCGAGCGTCTTGATCTGCGGTAGGAATTTTTGCAGCCGCTCAAACTGCGGCAACCATTCCTTCACTTGTGAGTCGGAGGCGTCGATCTTGTTCGCCTTCGCCATGTCGGCATAAGCCGCATCCCATTTGTGCAGGCGCAGGAAAGCGCATGCGCGGAAAACACGGCGCGCAGCCGCATCCTTCGCGGCGATAGCTTTCGTCCGATAGGCTGCGTTCTCCGCCCACCGTGCCTGCTCCACGCATAAATCCCCGAGTTCGTCGTATTCGGTCGCAGCGTCCGCAGCCGACGGCTTCGTGGCAAGAAAGGCGAGCCAATGCCGCTCCGCGTTTTCGTAATCCTTCCGTTTGAGGGACAAGTCCCCGCGGAAATCTTCAATGGCGGTCGGTTGGTGTCGCACGGTTTTTTGCCACGCATCGAGCGTTTCCTCCAGGCGATCCAAGTCTTCGGCGTCAAGTTGCGCCTGCGCACGTTTCTCCCAGGCGTTGGAATCATTTGGCGCGATGGCGACGATGCGGCGGCTCAGTTCGATAATTGCCGGCTTGTCGGCAGCGTCTTCAGCCGCTTTCAGTTGGACGCGCAACTGCCGAAGTTCCGGAGCTTCTGCCTGCACGAAATCGGCGCTCCAATACAGTGCAAGAACAGCGATTATCAGCGCTCTCAATTTAGTGTGCGATCTTGGGCAGAGCCGCGGCGGACTTCAAGTAATTTCCCTCTGGCAGCGTGTTCGTGTGCGTCCGGAGAGTAGGCCGGCCCCCAATAGCGCTGACCGCGAATTACTCAGTTGCTGGCGGCAGACTTCCTGGCCTGTCCGGTTCGCAGAAAAATTTTGCCGCTCGGGCATAACTGGAAAACTTCGCACTGACTACAATCCGGCTTGCGCGCGTAACAACGCCGACGTCCGTGCCAGATGAGCCAGTGACTCCAGTCGGTCCAATGCTCGCGCGGCACCAGCTTCATCAAATCGCGCTCGATTTTGTCCGCGTCTTTTTGTTTCGTTAGGCCAAGCCGTTGCGACAAGCGGGCGACATGGGTGTCTACGACGATCCCTTCGTTCTTTCCAAACGCGTTACCCAGAACAACATTCGCGGTTTTCCGGCCAACGCCCGGCAAGGCGCACAATTCTTCCATCGTGTTGGGAACTTTTCCGTTGTGTTCTTCCGCGATCGTGCGCATTGCCGCGCGAATGCTTTTGGCTTTGTTTCGGAAAAAACCTGTCGATTTAATCGCCTTCTCAAGGCTGGCTTGTGGCGCACTTGCATAATCTTTTGCCGTTGGGTGTTTCTTGAACAACGCGGGCGTAACCATGTTGACGCGTTTATCCGTGCATTGCGCCGAGAGGATCGTCGCCACGAGCAGCTCGAGTGGATTTCGAAAATCCAGCTCGCAACGCGCACCCGGATAAACTTGCGGGAAGGCATCGATCAATTGCACCACCCGCTCGCGTGTTTTCATCTCGGTATTATTCGCAGACCTGCTATGGATTCAATGCAGGGAATTATGTCTCAATCTGCGCAGGTCTTAGATCGCAGGCCGATCGCGACGCGCGACCGGAAATGGGCGAGAGTGACCGCAAGCTGGCTCGCTTCGCGGAGGGTCTCACCGAATGCGATTTCCCTTGCTGGCATGTTCGCCTGTTATCGTGGCGGGAATCGCGCTTGCGGCGACGTCGATCGCCTATCACCCAATCGAATGGCTGATCGCAGCGCGCTACTGCGAATTTATTTCGCGATCGCACATCGACTCACGATCACCGGCCGCGAGAATCTGCCGGCCCACGGACCGTTTGTCCTCGCAGCGAATCATGGCAGCCATCTCGACGCGCTGACTCTCGGAGCAACACTTACTCCTCACCAGAGCGAAAGCGCCTTTCCCATCGCTGCGGGCGATGTCTTTTTTCAAACCAATGTGACCAGCACGTTTTCGGCAATTATGCTCAATGCTTTGCCGATGTGGCGGAAAGATTGTGGCCCGCGCGCGCTTTCCAATCTGCGCCGGAAATTACAGGAAGAAAAATCCATCTTCATTATCTTCCCGCAAGGGGCGCGCAGTCGCGACGGCTCAATGATGCCATTCAAACACGGACTTGGGACGCTCGTCGCGGAAACAAATGTGCCGGTCGTGCCCTGCGGTCTTGCTGGAGCTTTTGAGGCTCTGCCGCCAGACCGAAAGCTTCCGCGACCTGGGGCGATCAAACTAGTGATCGGAGGTGCGCTCGAGTTTGCATCAACAGCCAACAATCGCACCGGGTGGTCGCAAGTCGCGGCAAGCGTTGAATCCCCTGTCCGCGCTTTAGTTGCTCAATCCCGCGCTGCGTAATCGGCCAGTTTCTGTCCCAGATGCGGTGGAACGTGCGCGACGATCAAAGCGTCGTTTCCTTCGTATCTTAATTCCAATACATGACCGACCCGATGAATCTCGGCTATCAACGCGGTTTCATTCGATGGAATACGAAAACGGGAACGCAACCGCCACGAACTGAGCACGTCTTCAAGAGCCTGCACGAGCTTGTTCACGCCTTCTCCGGTGCGCGCGGAAATTGCGACGCTCCCGGAAAAGCGCTTCACGTAAGAGTCGGCCAGTTCGCGATTCGGCAAATTATCGATCTTGTTGAACACGATGAGGGTTTGCTTGCCGTACGCGTCCAGTTCTTTAATCACGCCGTCGACCGCTTCCATCTGCTCGTCCACGCGGGGATGACTAAGATCGACAATGTGAATGAGCAGATCGGCTTCGCGCACTTCTTCGAGCGTCGCCTTGAACGATTCAATCAACGTGTGCGGAAGTTTTCGTAAGAACCCAACCGTGTCTGTGAGGAGGACCCGCTGTTTGTTCGGCAAAACAAAGCTGCGCGTGGTGGGATCCAGCGTCGCAAAAAGCTTATCCTCGGTTACAACATCGGCGCCGGTGAGCAAATTCAGCAGCGTCGATTTGCCGGCGTTTGTGTAGCCGACCACCGCAGCGACAGGCCATTGGTGCCGTTTGCGACCCTGGCGCTGTATCGCGCGCGTCTTACGCACAGCTTCCAGCTCGCGTTCGAGTCGCGCGATCCGCTCCTGCACGCGGCGGCGATCAACTTCCAATTGCGTTTCACCCGGGCCACGCGTGCCGATCCCGCCGGTCTGCCGGGACAAGTGATGCCACATGCGGGTGAGGCGTGGCAAAAGATACTGCAACTGCGCGAGCTCGATTTGCAATCGACCTTCTCGGCTGCGCGCGCGCTGCGCAAAAATGTCGAGAATCAACTGAGTTCGATCGACAACCTTGCGCGCGAATAAATTTTCCAGGTTGCGACCCTGGGCGGGCGAAAGTTCGTCATCAAAAATAACGGAGGTCACTTGTCGATCCTGACACGATTCTTTAATGGATTCCGCTTTGCCGCGACCGATGTAGTATGGAGCAGTCGGCTTCGGCAATTTTTGCGTCACAGTGTCGACGACTTCGGCTCCCGCGGAGTTCGCCAGCTCGCGCAACTCGTCGAGGGAATCGTGCAATTCCCACTTCGAGACGCCTTGCTTTTCCCAGCTTCGCTGTGACTGAGAGGCGATAAGTTCAGCGATTCAAAATTAGTTTGTCGCCGAAACCAGGTCAACTGTCTTTTGGCATAACGGCGAGTCGCTTGTTGAATCGCAGCCACGCATTGCAGGATCGACATTTTGCCTTCGAGCAACTGTTGAATCTCGCGCAAACCGATCATCTGCGATGCAGTCGAACCGACCGACCCAGCGGCGCGTACTTCTTCAATTACGCCATTTTCGAACATTGCTTCCACTCGATCATTAATTCGGGTGTAAAGCTCTTCCCGGTCGCGAAACACGAACGCGCCGTGTGTGGTTGTAGCTGCTTCGCTCTGCGAAGCGTCACGCGGACCTGCCACGACACCTGTGCGCCGCGCCTCGCACAGCGAGGCGGCTACAGCCCATTGCCCACGTTGGGCCGAAACCGGTTTTCCAGTAGTTAAGCAAATCTCAACTGCGCGGAGCAACCGCCGCCGGTTATTAATGTTGATCTTGCGCGCGGTTTCCGGGTCGAGATCGGCAAGTTGCCAGCGCAACTCATCTATGCTCAAGGCATTCAAGTTCGCGCGCAGCTTCGGATCGACTTGTGGCAGAACTGCCAATCCATGTGTGAGTGCCTTGATGTAAAGCCCGCTTCCACCAACAACGATCACCGCTTTTCCACGTGAAAGGATTTCATCGATGGCGCGCGACGCGGCACGGCGATATTTTTCGGCATTCATCTCTTCGTGAAGCGGCGTTGTGCCAATCAAATGATGCGAAGCCTTCGCGAGCGTTGCCCGATCCGGTTTTGCCGTCAGGAGATCGAGCCCGCGATATATCTGAAATGCATCCGCGCTGATGATTTCGGCACCAATTTCATGCGCGACATCGGCGGCAAACTCGGATTTGCCAGTCGCTGTGGGGCCGACGATGAAGAAGGTGCGTGTCATCAATCAAATCATGCGGCCCCGGATTCTCTCGGGCCGCTATAGAAGACAAAATCGGAAGACGCGCGCTCAGTTGCGCCACGTCTCCCGATTGAAATCACCGATCTCGGCTAACTTCGCGCTTGATGCTCGCTGGATTTTGCGCCGCTCACTACCAGTCTGCGGCCAAGGAATTCTTTGTCGTGCAATTCCTGCACAGCGCGTTTCGCTTCCTCGATGGTTTGCATCTGCACAAACGCAAAACCCTTCGAGCGTTGATTGTGCCGATAACTTACGACTTCCGCATTTTGCACATGCCCCACGCCGTTGAACAATTCGAACAGATCGCTCTCGGTGGCATCGAAGGACAAGTTGCCGACGTAAAGACGCGGCGAAGTGACTTCGATTCGTTCAGGTTTTCGTGCTGGTCGTGAAGGCTGCGCACCATTTCGCGCGCCCGTTGCTGTTTGCTTTGTGCCCTTGCCGTTTCCAAAAAATGCCGCAACTCGCTGCCAGAATGTCTTTTTTTGCGTTTTCGCTTCTCCCTGCTGACCCCGAAAGCGTTCGGGGTTGCCCCTGCGTCGGGCCCCCCCGCGCGGATGACGCGAGCGTCTCCCGGATGAATAAGAGTTCATGTTGATCCTTAAGTTTTAACCAATTGTTAAATGGGCAGAGCGCATCGATCGATGCACCGTCCGCGGCGCGCGAATCACTCACAGTCCACTCAAATAGGTTACTAGCACTCTGCGACGCCGCTGGAAACTCCGCCTCCTTGAGTCGGAAATGCACTTGTCTCAAACCGTAAGCCGGCGCGATCAACCAACGAAGCAGCGAAGATGCAAAAGTGCGCATCATGGTCTCAAAAAGTCTGAATCGCCGTAGAAAACGGGGGCTCGGAAGATCGAAGAAGATTCCCGACATCTCGCCGTGATTATGGCTCGCGGTACAGGCGTTTGCAAGTGATATGCAGATTAGTCCATTCAGATTGTTCCGTTTAGCGTCGAATCCAATCGTCGCGAAAAGAATAGATGCGCGACTTCAAATACTCTCGCGGACACTCACCCTGAATTGGCCGCATGAAATATCGCAGCTCGCGTCGGTTGAGTTTGGGCTCATAGCCAAATTCCGGCATGAGATCGCGGCAATGCCATTCCACCCAGCCGATTTCGTCCTCTGAAAGTTCGCGCCGCCAGCGTGTTGCCGGTTCTGGACTAATCTGCGAAAAGTTGATCCGCGCCGCCGAGTTGCCGCTCCAGAACTGGCCCACCTTTGTCGGCGTCAGGACCGTTTCCACATCAAAGTCGATCTCCAGGTAAGCGCAAACTTTTTCCATCATTTTGGCTGGTTCGCAGACCAACTGCTCATATGGCACGACTAGCCCGGGAATCTCCCTATTGCGTACGCGCTGGGCGAGCCTGGCGGCTACACGCCAGTGGGCGATCACGTAATAAGTTGAAAACCTTCCGGTCTTCCTCGTCTTCTCGAGTGCAATTTGCGCAGCGAGAATGGCACGCGGATCACGCACCGTGACGAGAATTTTCGCGTGCGGGAAGCGGGCGAGAATCGCGGGAATGTGATTGCGATTGGCCGGCGTTTTTTCCACCCACCGCCCGATCGTATCGAGCGGACGTTCCAGCGTCGCGGCGTACGCTTTCACCATCAGGACAAGCAAATCTTCCTGCGCGTTCGCGGGATTGAATGCCGCGCGCTCAAATGTTTGCAGAAACTTTTCGCGCGGAAAAGCGCAGTAATTCCGCTTGCCCCATTTGCATGGCCCGCCAAAGAGCACGTTGGAAAGCGACTGTTTCGTCAGGTAGTCAAACTGCGCGCGGCGGCCACGCGGCGCATATTTTGTGAGGACAGTGGGAAAATACGCGGTTTCCTCCGGCAAAACGAGCAACTCGGGATGGTTATCGAGCAGTGCCACTAAAAGCGTAGTGCCGGATTTCGCCTGGCCCGCGACGAAACAGGCGCGTTGATCAAAGAGCAAATTCTCAGAACCCGTTGGCATGGCGATTGTCGATTTACGGTTGCCGATCTTTCATTCGGAGAAACCAATCGATGAAACGCGGCAGTCCGTCGCTTAATCGTGTGGTTGGATTGTACCCGAGTAATTTTCTCGCTTTGGAAACGTCGGCGCAAGTCAACGGCATGTCGCCGGGCTGCTCCGGCAGCCGATTGATCTTTGCTTTTTTCCCAAGCGCATTCTCGATCGCTACGATCAGGTCTCTGAGCTGAATGGTTTCGCTCTCGCCAAGATTAAAAATATCAAAAGACGGCCCCTGGTACGCCAGCGCGGCCATGGTTCCTTGAATCACGTCGTCGATGTAAGTGTAATCGCGCCGCGTCGTCCCGTCGCCGAATTGATCGATCGGCTGATCGGCATAAATGCGCCGCGTGAATTGATGGATCGCCAGATCCGGCCGTTGCCGCGGACCGTAAACGGTAAAATATCGCAACGCCACCACGTGCATCCGGTAAAGATGCGAGTAAGTCGAGCAAAGAAATTCGCCAGCGATTTTCGTCGCGGCATACGGGCTGAGCGTCTGGGTGAGATGTTGATCTTCAGAAAACGGAACTGTTTTCGAAATGCCGTAGACGGATGAGCTCGACGCGAAGATGAATCGTTCAACGCCGATTACGCGCGCCGCATCGAGCAGATGCAATGTGCCACTGACATTCGTGTCGTAGTAAAGTTGCGGATGCTGAATCGACGGGCGAACCCCAGCACGGGCAGCGAGGTGCGCGATCGTTTCAAATTTTTCGCGATGAAATAAACTTCGCACCGAGGCGCTGTCCCGAAGATCGACATGGTGAACGGCCACGTCTTTAGCGAAACCGGCAATGTTTGCATGCTTGATCTGCGGATCGTAAAAATCGTTGAAGTCGTCGAGGATGGCGACTTCGTGCCCAACCGCGAGTAATTTTTCGACAAGATGCGACCCGATGAAACCAGCACCACCAGTCACGAGAATTCGCATCCTGCCAGAAGTTCAACCACCAAGGACCCGAAGTGCACGAAGAAAATTTGTAAACTTTGCGCCTTGCTCTGTTTTCCCGTGCAGACCTCGTGTTCTTCGTGGTAAACCAATGAAGAAATTGGTCGCGCTGAACGTGGTCGCATTTGCGGTCGGACTCGTTGCGGCGCTCTGGTTTCGACTCTGGCCGGAATTGACGCGGCCAAAATATGTCGCTCCAGCATTTCGAGTTCCATCGCCGCTCGATCTCGCGTCGCTTCCAACCGCTGTACGTTTCGATTTTCCCCTCGGCAGCGAAAACGGCGCGATGAGCTACAACGCACAACGATTCACGGAGAATCGTCATCTCGGCGATGACTTGAACGGCATCGGAGGGGAAGACAGCGATCTGGGCGATCCAATCTACGCGGTAGCCGATGGGCGGGTGCTTCTCGCGCGCGATGGCGGCCCAGGCTGGGGTAACGTTGTCATCGTCCTGCACGCCTATCTTGAGAATGGCGGACGCAAATACGTGCAGTCGTTCTATGGCCATGTCGAAACGATGCTCGTGCAGGCAGGAGACGAAGTGAGGCGCGGTCAGCAAATTGCGACCGTCGGAACAGCCGATGGCCGTTATCCTGCCCATCTCCATTTCGAAATGCGCGAATTCGTCACTCCGTTCGTTGGCCCGGGCTATCGCGAAAATACACGAGGATGGCTTGATCCAACTGCATTCATCAAAGCGCACCGCGGCGCGCCGGAAGACGACGTGGGACGGGCATTGCCAGCTGGATCGAGCGCTTTCCCGGACGATGCCAATTAATGCGGCTTCACCAGCGTAGGCTTTCGCTCAGTGCAGCTTTAAAAATTGCGCCAATGCGACAATAGATAAATCCAGTTGAGCGCGAGCGCGGCGATCACGATTAGTCGCGTGTATTTCTTTTCCGTTTGAGTGACAAACGCAACCCGCAAACGCGGCACCCGCGTGACAAGCACGACGAATCCATAAACATTGAAGATCGACAATCCGCACAAACAAGCGAAGACGAGCGGATTCCATTTCCACGCGCTCACAATATTCCCGTGGAAAAATGCAATCGCGGACCGCGTCGCGCCACAGGTGACGCAAGGCAGACCAGTTAACTCATGAAAGGCGCAGTGCGGCCATGGCAGGCCCAGTGCGAGCCAAGCCGCCGCAGCGACCAGGGATGAAAGCGAGACGCTTAGCCAGAGCAGCTCGTGATCGATTTCACCTGGAGCAAGCCGGCGAGGGCAAAGCTGCATTCTCCGGAAATCAATGGTGCGACGCGCTCCAGACGCCCAGCGCACCGAACATCACTGCAATGACGCCACCACAACAAACAATTACTGGAAGGATTACTGCCAGCACGGCGCGTCCAGTATCCGTGTCATGCGCGCGAGCGAGGCCGATGCAGTAAAGGATGATTTTCCAAACGGCGACGATAAATCCACCGCAAAAAGGTAGGATGAGAAGTGGATCGATTGATCCGCCGACAAAACAAACGACGCGAAAAGTTGTTTCAAACGATTGTCTGGCACCACCAACGATCAGTAGGCAGAGATGCAGAATTGCCGATGCGGTAAAGGTACCGATTACCGCGAAAAACGGCACTAGAATGACGCCGAAAATCGATCCAATGCCTAAACCCGCAAGCCGCGCGAGGCCGTGTCGATCGCCGAAGGTCATCAGCGACGGCATAAATAGTGTCATGAGGAAATAAATAACTACCCCAAAACTGCTGCCGACGACCGTGTAGATGAGTGGCTCGCCTAAACCGCCCTCGCGCTTCATTGCAGTGAATGCCACTCCAGGCTTACCCAAGACCATTAACAACGTTTCGACGAACGCGTTAAAAAATCCCTTCTCCTGACGTTGGTCCCACGGCAATCCGCTGCGCGCGATGGGAGTTTCAGACAGGGATGTTGCGCCTATTTTTGGAGGCGGTGCGGCCGGCACAGCGGCTTCAAGCTCGGAGAAGTGCGAAAGCGGTTTCCAACTCTCCATTCCTTCGCGCCAGCCAAGATCGGTGGGAGCGAAGCGACCGTTACGTAGTCCTTCGCGGACTTCCTCTTCCGAAAATGCGCCCAAACTCGTTGCGCCCCGATTAACGTGGATCATCGCCATAATGCTTGTGTTTTAGTGAGTCGAGAAAGCAAAGTCAATGCGCGTTCGCGCAGGTTAAACGGTTACAAAAGTTACAAGAGGAATCGTTGTAACGCTGTAGGTCCTTTGTAACCCTTGTAACATTTTTACCTCTTATAACCGGATCAGCCAAAGGCCGGTGGCTACAAGTTAGTCGAAACGATTGGTCTTCTCCGGCGCATCCAACGCGCGCCAGAAATACCACGCCGCAATCGAGCGGTATGGCCGCCATTTCTCACCGAGTTTCATGAGCTGCTTCGGCGTCGGCAGTTTTCGTTTGCCAAAGGTTTTGGCAAAACCTTTGCGAACTCCGTAATCGTCGACCGGCCAGACATCGGGCCGACCGAGATCAAAGAGAAGAAGCATCTCGACTGTCCAACGGCCGATTCCGTGCACGGTGATGAGACGCGTGACGATCTCATCATCGCTCATCCGGATGAGTGCGCGCCCGACAGGTACGGTGCCATCGATTGTTTTCGCAGCGAGATCCGTTAACGCGGAAATCTTACTACGGGAAAGACCCGCAGCACGAAAAGTGTCGTCTGAGGTGGCGAGAATTTTTTCGGGCTCGAGCCATTTCCTTCCAGGATAAAGAGCACGAACGCGGCCGAAGATGGTGGCTGCGGCTTTGCCGCTTAGTTGCTGATAAGCGATCGATTCAGCCAGCGCGTGAAATGGACGGATGCGCACTGCTGGTTTGATATTGTAACGAAGCGATCGAGCAATTAGGGCCGCCAGCCGAGGATCGGTTGCGGCAAGATGCTGATGCGCGTGTTCGTAATTCATAGGCCCTCAATTAAAATGACGAATGTAGAATGTCGAATCCGTGCCGAAGCTCGAAAGCACTGCCGCAAGGCTCCTCATGTTTCGTGATTCGGATTTCGACATTCCTTCGTCATTCGTCATTTGCCTGCCGCGCCGAAGCGCCGCGAAGGCGGGTGCTTCGTCATTCTTCTCATCGCCCTTGCCGAGCGGAATCTTTTCGATCTTATGATTTGTATGGAAACTCAACTGACCTGGTATGGGCAATCGGCTTTTAAGATCGTTACGCCGAGCGGTAATGTTCTTCTTATCGATCCCTGGCTGACGAATCCCGTTTACAAGAGAGGCAAGGAGGAAATCGCAGCGCTCAAGCGGGTTGAATTGATCTTGATCACACACGGACATTCCGATCATGTCGGTGATGCAGTCGAAATCGCGAAGCGCACACGCGCCAAACTTGTAGCGACGTACGACCTGGGCGATGCGATGGTGAAGTCTCTCGGCTATCCCGCGGAGTTGGCGGAAACGGATACCATCGGTCACTTTGGCGGCGAACTAACTCTGCTTAATGGGGATGTGAAGGTCCTTTTCGTCCGCGCGCATCACGGCTCCGGCATTACTGTTGATGATGAATCGGGAGCGCGCTACGGCGGTTCACCCGGAGGTCTCGTGATCACGATTCGCGCCGGCCCCACTATCTACCACACGGGTGACACAGATTTGTTTTCCGACATGGCGCTGGTGTCGCAATTTAACGAGATCGACATCATGCTGGTTTGCATTGGCGATCATTTTACGATGGGACCCGCACGCGCGGCTTAAGCGGTGAAACTGGTTGCTCCGCGCACGGTGGTTCCGATGCACTACGCCACATTTCCCGTGCTCACCGGCACACCCGAATCGTTCGATCGTGAACTAAAAAAACGTCACGTCAAAGCCGGGCTGCGGATCATAAACATTGGTGAGACGATTGTGCTGGGCGCAGGTTAAATAGTTAAAAGAGTCACAACGTTAAAGAAAGGGAGCCGCGGCAGATTCGAGACGCCGTTTTAACATTGTAACGTTTTTTAACTTTTTAACTGTCCAATTCATACGGCCGCCAGGAGCAAGGAAGTCGAATAGAGGGGAACAATGCCACTCCGGGAAAATGGGACAAGTTTGGCAGAGCGACTGACACCGCTAGTACCCCAGGCTCTCACTAACGCCACAGCAACATTCGTCGATTCCTTAAAGATCAGTTCGACCTACGAGAAGGTCCGTCGTGGTCGGCAAGTGGTGGTTAAGTGCCGCAACGTCTACAGCGAGCAATTGGCCGATCTAGCCAATTTATATTTTCGCATATCAGGCATACCGATCCGTTTTTGGAGTAACACCAAAGACTGGAAGCGCTGGGAAGTGAAGTGTTTTAAAATGCTGAACGGAGATCGATTTCGCGCTTGTACTTCCGGCAGAAAGACAATTTGCGTCGACAAGTTGCCGGGTGAAAGCCTGTGGGAACACATGAATCGTGGTACACTGACTCGGCAGATGTTGGAAGCAGCGGCCCGCGAATATTGCCTGGCTCATCAACTCTGGAGCGATGAGTTTGCCGGCCCTTGGTCTCATGGCGATGCGAGCATGGAGAACGTTATGTATAACGAGAAAACTGACCGCGCGCGGCTGATCGACTTTGAACTCATCCACGAGAAATCGTTACCGGCGAAATCACGGCAAGCTGACGATTTGCTCGTCTTCCTCCTCGACCTGATCGGAGTAGTTCCGACCAGGCAATGGCTGCCTTTCACGCTCTACTTCTTGAACGCTTACGAAAATTCGCGCGTGATTGCCGCTTTGGAAAATCAACTGGCGCTTCCCAGCGGCATGGGCTGGATCTGGTGGGGCGTCCGCACAAGCTTCGGCAACCCGGCAAAAGTACTACGGCGTCTGGCAAAACTCCGAGACGTAATCGCCAACCTGGGACGTCATCGAGCAATTGCTGCCAAGCGTGCCCGCAAGAGGCGGCGCGCTTCAATCACTTGCCAGGAAATGAGCCCCGGGATGCCGAGCGCCAGTTCCCGCACTCTTGCGATTAGTGACAGGGCGAAGGCCGCATCCCCGGGGATGCCCAGAAGGTTTCCGACGAAAAGGTAGCCGCCTTCCTGCACGCCCAAACCTCCGGGAACCGCAAAGGCGGCCGAGCGAATCGTTAACACCATGCTTTGCAAGATAAGCGCGTTAACAAATGTCGCGTGAAGATCGAGGGCATAAAGCGCAATCCAAATTTCGCCGGAGCCGCCTACCAGTGAAATAGTCGTCCACACGCAACACATCACGAGTGCATGCCGCCGGGCATAAAGCGTGCGAACGGTCCGATCAAGAGTCTCGCCACTCTGCACCAGCGAGTGCCACTCCGGCGAATTCGCCAGGCGCGCTATGACGCGGGCGAGAAAACGGAATATTCCCAGCCGTTGCACAAAGTAGAAACCCAAAACACCAAGAACACCGATTAACGTCCCCACCAAGGTTGGACGAACGAAATTTTTCTGCCCAGTTACACCGACAAGCAGTGCCAGCCCGAGCACGGTGAATCCGGCCTGCGTGAAAACTCCCAGCGTAACGTCCACGAGCACACTCCCCGCTGCGACTGGCACCGGCGTCCCATTGATCGACGCCAACCGCGCCCGGATGATGTCTCCGCCGACCGCAGCGGAGGGAACAAGTGTGCTGACGGACTCACCGATCCAACGCATCCAAAGCAGCCTGCGCAACGGCAGGCGATCGGATTTTGGAAAAAGAACCCACCACGCAGCTGCGTCGAGGACGACGGGCACGGCGAAGTGATAAATCACCACTGCGGCAATAGCCCAGCCCGCGGAAGCGAACGCTGCGCCGACCTGGGGCGCGCCTTGCCGGATCAGCAGGATTGTGAAAAGTGCGGCTCCAGCAAGACCAAGTAGCCATACAGTTATTTGGACTTTTCCCGGCGCTTTCATCGCGTGTTCGAGAGCAATTCGAGTCGACGCAAGAAGATGCGCCTATCCTTCAATAGAAATACCTGAATCCCGCGCAGCAGACCAAGCGCTGCGCGGCGTCCGATTAGCTCAGGAGACTTGCGCGGGTTTTTCTGCCGATTCCACGCGCACCATCGCAGGTTCGCTAATAAAAGGAATGGCAGGGAAACATCAGTCAAAAAATGCGCGCCCAAAGCGATGCGACTGAATCCGACCAAGGCGATCAGCAACGCAGCGCTAGCAACTGTAAGCCTCCGCCAGTGGCGCCCCTTCATCGCGGGAAGAACAAAAAGAGCGAGCTGCCCGTAAAGCAAGGTCGCCCCGATGGTGTGACCACTGGCAAAACTGTACCCGGACCAATCTACAAAGGGACCTTCGAGAAACGGACGCTGTCGGTGGACGAGAAGCTTCACCCATTCGTTGAGAAACATGCCGCCCGGTACAGCCACAACGAGCGTCACCAGCGAAGGCCAATATTTTTTCCACACAAAATACAGCACCATGAAAAATAAAACGACTCCGATCCACTCGCTTGAGCCGAACTCGGTGAACGCTCGCAGCACGCTGACAAATGTGCGCGTCAAATGCGCGTGGAACCATCCCGCGACTTCATGATCGGGGCCGGCAAGAGGATTCGCCATGGTGAAGGCCAGGCAATTCTGGGGGAGTATGAGGATGTTTGTCACAAAAAGAGCGAGTGAGCTTAGTGCCCATTAAACACCTGTCAAACGGAAAAACATGAAAATCCGCTGTCGAAATGAAATCCGAATCCGGCAATGGTGAGACCGATGCGGATCGTTGCATCCACGTGCAACAGCCGGTAGCAAAAGGAAAGTGAACTGCCTCTATTTCGGCGACAATTTAGAATGGCTGCGCGACAAGCCGTGAATCCGAAGAAATTCTTCACCGAGCTGAAGCGGCGCAACGTTTACAAGGTTGCGATCGCCTACGCAGTCGTCGCCTGGCTGCTGATGCAAGCGGCGTCGATCTTATTTCCGACGTTCGAAGCGCCACCGTGGACGATGAAAGTCTTCGTCGCGGTGACTGCGCTCGGTTTTCCGATCGCGTTAATAATCGCGTGGGCGTTTGAGCTGACGCCGGAGGGCTTGAAGCGAACGAAGATTGCGGACGAATTGCCGAAGAAATCGGCGCGTAGCCGCGCCTGGATTTATGTTGTGGTCATTGCCGGGGTGATCTCGGTGAGTTTGTTTTTCCTTGGGCGTTACACTGCTACAAGCAAGCAGAGCGTGTCGGTCGAGTTGTCAGCCAAATCGATCGCGGTGCTGCCATTCGTCGACCTAAGCCAGGCAAAGGATCAGGAATATTTTTGCGACGGCATTAGTGAAGAGATTCTGGATGCGCTCGCGAAGGTGGAGGGATTGCGCGTCGTCGCGCGCACTTCGTCGTTCTCTTTCAAAGGCAAAAATGCCGACATGAGCGAAATCGCACAGAAACTAAATGTGCAAAATGTCCTGGAAGGCAGTCTGCGCCGGGAAGGCAACCGCATTCGTATTACGGCGCAATTGATCAACGCGCGTAATGGTTTTCACATTTGGTCGGACACATTCGAGCGCGAATTGCAGGGAGTATTTGCCGTTCAAGATGAGATTACGCGTTCGATTGTTGATGCGTTGAAGATCAAGCTGGCGGTCGCGCCGCCCGTCCGAACACCCGAGAGCACTGAAGCATATGATCTTTACTTGAAGGGCTTGTATTACTCGAACAAGAGCGACGAGGAAAATTTGCGGAAAAGTCTCATCTTCTTTCAGCAGGCCCTCGACAAAGATCCAAACTTCGCGCGCGCGTGGACCGGCATTGCGAAAGCGTGGGAACAGCTTGCGGACGCCTACGTACGGCCACTCGAAGCCTACCCGAAGGTGAAAGAAGCAGCATGGAAAGCGCTCGCTTTGGATGACATGGATGCGGATGCACACTGCTATCTTGGGGAAGCAAAATTCTTGATAGATCGAGATGTCGCGGGCGGAGAGGCTGAGATCAAACGCGCGCTACAGCTCGATCGTAATTCAGCTACTGCGCATTTCTCTATGTCGTGGCTCAAATTGGACCAGGGGGATTGCGATGAGGGCGTGAAGCAAATTCAGGAAGCCGAGAAGCTCGATCCCTTTCGCCGATGATAATCAGCTCCGCTGCCGAAAGGTATGTCGCGGCCGATCGGCTGGACGACGCGATCAGTGCGGGCAAACGGGTGCTTCAGGTCGATCCGAATTACATCTATTTTGATTCGGCGCTCGCCGATGCCTATCGCGAGAAAGGTGACCTCCAAGAGGCGGTTGCGCTCTATGAAAAAGCGCAAACTGTGACGCATTCGCCCAGCGCTGGGCTGGCGATCACCTATGCGAAGATGGGACGGCTGGAGGATGCGCGCCGTGTTCTTAATCAGCGAATAGAGAAGTCGCGCCAGCAATATGTCGCGGCCGATTCAATTGCGGCGGTTTATGTGGCACTAGGCGACAAAGAAGAAGCCTTTCGCTGGCTGGAACGCGCGTTCGATGAGCATTCCGCGCCGATGTATGACATGGCGTGCCATCCAAAATTTCGTGCACTCCGTTCCGATCCACGTTTCGCGGACCTCTTGCGGCGGATGGGCGTGGATCCGGCGAAAGCGCTTGCCCGACAAGGAATTCAGTGAACCCGAAGAAAGTTTTCTGCCGAGGTAAGGCGATGCAAAAATTATTTTATCACCTCAACAATAGAAGACGATTCGACCTTTCGAGAGGTTCCGATCGTCACCAAGGTTGGAGCGCTTGGGGTTATTGAAGCCATTCCTTCCGTGCGTTCGCCGCTCCAGGAACTCAGTTCGGCGGAGTAATTCGCCGACTCGACACAAGCGGGAGGATCGTCGCAACGATCGTTGTTACGGGATACTACATCCCTGTACCCTAAGGCGCGGCAGAGACAGCTATTGAATGGTCAGGCAATGAGATGTTTCAACGTTCCCTTTATTTTATCCGCTGCTGCGGTGATGGCCGTGAAGTGTGTGGCCGCGCAAACTGCCATCCCGCTCGTCGATATTAAATCGGTTGATCCGACTATCGTCATCGAATTGCGTTATGCTGGCGCAAATAATGTTGCGGGGCAGGCATTATATCCGCCGGGGACTCGGGCCTTGGTGCGTCCCGAAGTGGCGTCCCGCTTAGTCGCAGCGCAGGCATTTTTGCGGCGTTACCAGTACCAACTAAAAATCTGGGATGCGTATCGCCCTAAATCCGTGCAAATGCAGCTGCGGCAGGCCGCGCATTACAATGATTTTGTCGCCGATCCTCATGCTGGCGCTGGCTCGCTGCACAGCTGGGGGATTGCCGTCGATGCCACGCTGATCGATACGTCGAACCGGCCCGTCCTGATGCCCACCGACTTTGATGATTTCACGCCGGCCGCAATGTGGCATTACCGGGGCCCTGACCCAGCGATTCGCTCGCATCTGCATTTGCTCCAGCTCGCAATGCAAGATGCTGGTTTTTACGGGCTGCACACTGAGTGGTGGCATTTCGTGATCGTAGGTTGGCAAAAATATTTGCCGCCGGAGGAGTTGAAGCGTGCCCTGCGAGCGTTCGGAATGCCGTCGCAAGGCAGGTTATGATCGAGACTTTTCTTCGAGATTTGCGGCAGTCCACCGGTCAAACCGGCTACCACTTACAGTTTGACGCGAATGGGTCGCGTCAGGTTGTCGAGCCAGAATGACTCCCGAGGAACAGAACAAAGCACTGGAGGCGTGGCAAACCTCCGCGCGGTATTGGGACAAGTATCGAGTGCTGATCGCACAGATGTTCGCGCCATTAACGGCCGGTCTTGTCGAAGAAGCGCGGATCGGGATCGGCCAGAAAGTGCTCGATATCGGTGGCGGGAGCGGCGAGCCATCGCTCACAATCTCATGCATTGTCGGGCCAACAGGATCAGTAATGTACACGGATCCTGTAGCCGGTATGGTCGAGACTGCCCAGGCTGAAGCTGGCAGGCGGGGCCTGACAAACATCTACTTCAGGCAATGTTCAGCCGATGACCTACCGTTTGCCGACCGTACATTTGATGTAGCCGTAGGCAGGTTATCAGCAATGTTTTTCGTTGATCCGGTCACTGCGGTGCGGGAAGCGCTGAGAGTGATTCGCGAGGATGGATGCGTCTCGCTTGTCGTCTGGGGTCCAAAAGAAGTTAATCCGTTCTTTTCGACTGTCACAGACGTGATAGACCGATTTGTGGAGGGTACTCCACTGGATCCCGATGCGCCAGATGCATTCCGTTTTGCCGTTCCCGGTAAGCTGGCTGGAATCTTGGAAAATGCTGGCGCTAAAAATGTGATCGAACGTCAGCTGAATTTTCAGATTAAAGCGGCGATCTCATTTGAGCAGTTCTGGCAGTTGCGGACTAAAATGTCCGGAACTTTGCGGGAGAAAATGGCCGGACTCGCGCCTACTCAACTACCAACCGTAAAGCAGGCTGTTGCCGATGCAGCGTGGAGATACTTTGAGAGCGGAACAATGAGTTTCCCCGCACAGGCATTAATTGTTAGCGGTAGAAAATCCGCCGCATAGCGAATCGACGACCGCCTACTGTCAACCCCCGACTGCGCCATCCTGAAGATCGTGTTGTCGCACGCCTTCTCCCGTCCCGATGAATTCTGAGTCGGTTCGTTTGTGCGTGTGCCGCAGATTGCAACGTCAGCGATCTTGAGCTGCTGCAGAAGATGATTGAAGGAATGAACCGCGCCAAAAAGATTGCACGGGAGTTCTTTGAATCCAAAGGTCTGCTGCAGGCATCCCAATAGAAGAGGCGAATTGTGTGAATTGGATCAATCGTTCGCGACGAACTGCTAACAGTTTCTTGTT
>QHOM01000287.1 GCA_003218785.1 Verrucomicrobiota bacterium | reverse complement strand
ATTGTAAACGTAGGGCTGGTGACGGCTGCGCTGCTTCCCAGTCCGGCAACCAGACCTTTCACAAATTGAGTTTTGCCGCTCCCCAGTTCGCCTTCGAGGGCCAGAATCGATCCAACATTGACATCCTTCGCAAATCGGCGCCCGATCGCCTCGGTTTCAGTCGGGGTTTTGGAAATGAACGTAGCCACGGAGCAATGTTCGATGTTTGATGTTGGATGTTTGATGCAGTTGGCCGATTCGAGTGAGCGGTAGTTTGGGAAATTTCCCGTGCCAATCCTTCTGCAATCGTTTGCTCTGACGCGGTGGAATGGCGAAGAGTAGCTCGTAATCTTCCCCTTCCGAAATTGCGTCGTCGATCTTCGCGCCACGGGTGAGCGGCAATTTCTCCATCTCGATGTTGAATCCGACTTTGCTGGCGCGCGCGAGCCTGGCAAGATCGACTCCCAGTCCATCGCTCAAATCCATCATGGCGTGGATCGAGAAATTTTTCGTAAGCCAGTGCGATTCCGCAATTCGCGGAACGAATTGCAAATGTTTTTGTTTGATGGCGCCGCCGAGCCGGCCAGTGACAAAAAGATCATCGCCAACTCTGCCTCCCCGGCGAGATACCCAGCGGTTTTTTTCAACAAATCCAACAACGCTCACAGAGATGGCAATCGGACCCGATGTGTTGCTCGTTTCGCCGCCGACGATGCTGACGTCGAACCGCTTTGCACCCCGGCGCAGACCACGATAAAGCTTTTTCACCCAGTCCACCCGGGTTTGTTTCGGGGCGATGAGGGTAATCAGCGCGAACTGAGGCACGGCGGATGTCGCGGCAAAATCGCTGAGCGGGCGCATCATTGCTTTCCAGCCAACATCGAGCGGGTTTTCTCCGGACAAGAAATGGACGCCCTCAACGATGCAATCGGTTTTGAGCACGAAAAGCCTGCCGGTCGCGGGCATTTCCACCACAGCGCAGTCATCGCCCACGCCTGCAACGACCGTTTTCCCGAGCGGAAGACTAGGCAAAAGTTGATCGAGCAGCCGGTCCTCGCCGAGATGGCGCAGTTTCATTGCCGAAAGATCTCTGGAAATGCAAGCATAGTGAGCGTCAGCGAATTGAAGAGCGAATGCATCGTCATGGCGACGAGAATCGAACCGCTCCATTCGTAGGCAATGGTGAAACAACTTCCCAGGACGAACAGCGGCGCGAAAGAAGGGAAGTGCGTGTGTGCGGCCGCGAAGAGCAATGCGTTAACTGTGATTCCAAGAAAACGGCCGAAATAGCGTTTGATTACCCCGTAGAGGAAAAATCGAAAAAGAAATTCCTCAACCACGGGCGCGATCGCCACCGCGAAAATGATAATCACGATTCGCTGCTCGATCGTGGGCGACGCACTGAACAGCTCGACGATGTTCTGCTTGCTCGAACCGCTTCTGAAAAGCCACTGCGCAATCGCTTCGCTCACGAAGATCAATGGATAAGCGAAAAATAGCAGGATTAATCCAGTGCCCAAGGCGCGGATAAAACCAATTTTGAAAAAGCCGCCTAACGAGCCGAGATCAAATCCGCGTAGCTGTAGGAAAGTAACAATGGAAAGCACGACGAGCACCGTTAAAAGGAGATTTGCCAAAAGATTGCGCGTGCTGAGCTGGGCCGAGGGGCCCGAAACCGAAGCGCTGATGTTGAGTAAAAGAAAAAAGATGAGAGCTGCGGCGACTATTGCTTCAGGTAGCCCGAATCTCTTCGTATCGGCGGCAGTTGCCGATGTTCGCGCGCCAAGCTGGCGAATCAGCGACATGTAAACGAAAATGCTGGCAAGAAAGTAAAGGGCGAAAAAGACATTCAAACCAATGCTCGGGGCGGCCCCGAATGCCGCGAAAAGGCTGTCGAGTCGCATGCGTCCCGGTATCTACGGCGCGTAATAGCTCGGCAGGAAATATGCACGTCCCGATTCCAGTTGTGGAATAAGCTGTTTCGGAAGTTGCAGTTCGATTTTTGAATCGGTCTCTCCAAATATTCGCAAGAACCGGCTCAGACTGAAGGGCGGACCGTACTTCACAACTTTCGCTTCGGGCGCATTTCCCAATTGTCTGGCTTTAGCGAAGGCATCGTCCAATTCACCAAGGCCATCGATCAGTTTGTTCTCGAACGCGTCCTTCCCCGACAGGATTCGGCCGTCCGCGATGGTATTGCGCAGTAGATCGGCCGAAAGATTTCTTTCCTTCGCGACGATGCCGAGAAACTTGTCGTAAGTTTTCATAATGAAACTTTGCACAAGCTCGCGTTCCTCCGGCGTGATCGGTCGCGCCCCGTTAAGCATGTCCTTAAACTTGCCGCTTTTAAAAATGACGGAAGCGAGTCCAACCTTGTTGAACAGTTGCTCGTAGTTCAGCGTTTGAATGATCACGCCGATGCTACCGGTGATCGTCGTTTCGCTTGCCATCAAAAATTTGCCGCCGCATGAAACGTAATAGCCGCCTGAAGCCGCGAGCGATTCCATGTAAACCACGACCGGCTTCTTCGCGCGTGCTTTGACCAGAGCGCTGTAGATCGCATCGGAAGCGGTCACTTCTCCGCCGGGCGAATCGATTTCGAGGACAATGGCTTTGACGCGATCGTCATCGCGGGCTTGTTGCAGCGCGTGCCTCTCTGAAGGAGGATCTCACGGAAACGCGGGATCGGTTCCGGTTCCCGCACACCGGCAAAGCGCTGAAACGCAGCGACCATCAGGACGAAGTTAAGGAACAAACTCGCGCAAAGCGCGACGAACAAAAAGATACTGAGACAACCGAGCCTGCGATCTGCTGCCATGATTGAACGAAACTGCCGGAGAACCGCCACGCGCACAAGCGCTTTTCACATGGTGTGTTTATCGCATTAGATCGGTTCCTGCTAGGGGTCACGTGACGCTAGAACATGCAAAACCGGATCTCGGAGACCATCCTTGCGGAGTTTCTCGGAAAGGCTGCAATCCGCGCTGGCGCGAGATCCGCAAAAATATCCCTGCCGCCGGTGGCTGCAGCTAATGCTTATCTCAAAAAAGCAAAGGTAAGAATCGCGTAGTTCCGGTCGCTTTTATTCCTCCCGAAACGCAGTATATCTCTCTGCTAATTCTGCGCCCGTAGCTCAGCCGGATAGAGCAACGGATTTCTAATCCGTAGGTCGGAGGTTCGAATCCTCCCGGGCGCGCTTATCAGTTAACGAATTAGCAAGGTGAGCGAGTCAGAGATTTAACCGCACTGCGTCACTGATTACTCGTTACTTTTCTTTCGTGATCGAGCAACCATTTCTTGCGCCACAGTCCGCCGCCGTAACCGCACAGCGTGCCATCAGCGCGGATGACGCGATGACACGGGATAACAATGCAAATCATGTTTGTGCCGTTGGCACGACCAACCGCGCGACGCGCGTTTTCATCACCGAGCTGTTTCGCCATCCAGGAGTACGAGCGCGTTTCGCCCGCTGGAATCGAACGCAAAATTTTCCACGCGCGCAGTTGAAACGACGATCCAACCGGCGCCAGCGGAATGTCGAACGTCAGTTTCTTGCCGGAAAAATAATCAGCCAGTTGCGAACGGATCGCGTCCAGATGCCGATGCTCGCCAGGCACAATGTTCGTCCGCAAACGTTTTCGTAAGATCGGCAATTCTTTCTCCAATGCCCGCCGGTCCGTGAACTCGAGCAGGCGCAATCCTTCATCGTCCGCCACGGCGACCATCGCGCCCAGTGGCGTTTCGATTCGTTCAGCAAACAGAGCTGGTCGAGCTTTTGCCGCAGTCGGCGGATCGCCGAAAATACGCGTAAACGCTTCGCGGAAGCCGCTGGCCGATTCGTAACCGCTTCCATTCTTCGCTTCATCTACGCGACCGCCCTTTCGCACTTCACGCAAAGCGAGTCCCATCCGACGCGCGCGATGATACGCTTGAAACGTCATTCCATAATGTCGTTTGAATTGCCGCCGCGCCGTGGACGGATCGATTGCCATCGCTGCCAATTCCTTGTCAGTTAATCGACCACCGGATGCGCGCTCCACTTCCGCGCGCAGGCGTTCGATCAATTTCGGCGGACGTTTGTCCGGATCCATTGGATGGCAGCGCAGACAAGGACGATAGCCGCCATGCAACGCTTCACTCGGCGTTGCGAAAAAATCGACATTCTCGCGCGCTGGCTTTTTCGCCGAGCAAGTGGGCCGGCAAAAGATTCCAGTCGTGCGAACGCCGGCGTAAAAGATTCCCTCAAAGCTCGGATCGCGACTCACCAGGGCGCGATACATCGTTTCGGACGAAGGAAGAAGTTCCAGCGTTTTCATGCGCGTTCGATCCGGAACGTGTAACAACCGCGGTCTGCACTGCGTGCATCCACAAACGCAGCCTGGGGATTTTGCAGCAGCGTTTCAATGACTGCCTCCGGTTCGTCTCCATTTACTGGTTTGGCATCGATCATGTCGTAATTTGCATTGTAAGCGCGGAAGACGCGGCCGCTGCGAAAATCCGACGGATATTCGCCTGTTGCTGCGTAGCGCTCGCACGGTTGTTCGTGAACGAAAATCGGCCCCGTCTCCGAATAAGGATGACCAGGTGGAATCGCCGCGAACGGAAAAAGAATGACTCGCTCACCGGATTGCGCCCAGCGCAAACAATGTCGGCACGGAAATCCGTTCGGCGAATCCGCCATGATGACGGCGTGATCGGTTGCGCCAGCCTCTGCTGCGCGCCGCGCTGCGTTGGCTACTTTCGTGGGTAACGGAACAATGCGAAAGTTTGAAGTTTTCATGTCGATAGCTAAATGCGCTTTGCCGAGTTGTGCATCGACGAAATTCGGGCGGCGAATTCTGGTAGGGACGCCGCGCTGCGGCGTGCGGTCGGCGCGGCGCGCCGACCCTACCATCTGTGATATGCTGGATGGCCTTCTTTGACCGCGACGAAAATGCCGCGACAGGTGGCGCAAATTTTTCCGCCGGCGCTCAATGTTCCTTCAACCGTCGCGCGATCATCGGTCAGATCGATAACTTTCGCAGAAAGAAAGACCGAATCGTTCGTCGGAGTCGGCCGAAGCAATTTAATCGAATATTCCGCCGTCACCGTGCATGGCGCATGGTCCTCATTCGCGCGCTTCATCAGGTGATAGGCGGCCGTCCAGTTGCAGTGACAATCGAGCAGCGTGCCAATAACCCCGCCATTTAAAACTCCGGGAAAAGCTTCGTACTTTTTCTGCGGCTTCC
>QHOM01000064.1 GCA_003218785.1 Verrucomicrobiota bacterium | reverse complement strand
CTCGAAAAACAGCAAGAGGCCGGCTTTCATGAATAGACGACTACTCTCAAGCGCACTCGCCTTGCGAACTACGAAGGAGAAAAAATGCGAAACCTGCAATGCCGCCAATGCGGTTGCGGTGGATCGGCCTTGGATCGCGACTTTCGGCGACCCGCAAGCGGGTGGCGCCCTCTACCAGACGGTCGATCAAATTGGCCAGTGCGTCGGGGCTTGCGATCAGAGTCTAGGAGAGGTGGGAGCCAACATTGTCGAGATCACACGCTCCCAGGATGGAGTGACCTTTAGCCCACTTCCGGCCCAGCAGATTGAGCCGGACGGGATCGTCTCGGGTATCGTGACCGACTCCCAAGGCGGCGTCTACATCGCCCACACCGGGCTGGTCGATGCCGCTGGAAACATTAATGGCGGGGCCGACGTCAATAGTAACGACAACGCCGTCGTGGTAGTGCGCTTCCCGAACGGGTTCCAGAGCGCGACCGCCACCCAGCTGCTTAACGGCCAGACGCTCTGCCAGATGCAGCCCTCCACATGCACGACCACAGTCGTCTATCGCGCCCCGCTTGACGCCACTGGCAATAGCACGGTCACGGTCGGGCAGGATTTCAGCCCGATCGCCATCGACCGAGCCGGCAATCTTTATGTCACTTGGTCACAGGCAACGGTCGACTCGACGGGGAACATCAGCGGTTCCAGTCAGATATACATGGCCGTCTCCACCGACCACGGCGCCCACTGGGGCTCGCCCGTCCGGGTGACCGCTGCCACGCCCAGCCTGCAGACCAATCTCTTTCCGTGGATCGCGGCCGGTGATGCGGGTCGCGTCGACATTGTATGGTACGGGACGCCCACGCTTGGGTCCTGCCCGAACCAGCCCTGCGGTTCCAGCGCCATCCAGGCCCGCTGGTCAGTGATGATGGCCCAAAGCCTGAACGCGATCGTCAAGGGTGCACCCAACGCCGCACCCAGCTTCACGACCACTCAGGTCTCCGAGGTCTCGAACCATTTCGGTGCAATCTGCACCATGGGGATTGGGTGTACCACTGGTGGCGACCGAGGTCTGCTCGACTTTTTGAGCGTCACGGTCGGTCTGCGGGGCGAGGCCAATGTAGTCTGGGCAGACGCAGTCAACCAAAACTTTAACGGCGGTACCTCATCTGCGCTGATTGCCTTCAACCGCCAGGTTGCCGGCCCAAGCCTGTACGCCAGCGTCGGGCAGGTGACCGGGCCCACGCCTGCCAGCGGGTCCGCGTCGGGGTCGCCGGACGCCTTCTACTCCGCCAACGGCATGACCACTCCGGCATCAGGGAACCTAGTCATCAAATCGGCCTCGGTCAGCAAACCCGACTCACAGCACTACCGTTTTACGATCACCGTCCAGGACTTGACCAGTCTCCTGGTTCTGCCCACGCTTGGCGGGACAGATGCCGCCTGGTTGGTGCGCTGGGAAGTGCCAGATTCCAACGGAGCAGGCCATACCTATTTCGCAGGCATGGAGTCGGACGCTGGCCAGACGCCCAGCTTCTTCGACGGCGAGACGTCGTCCATCAACACCACACACGGAAAATTCCTGACCTACCCGCCCGCGCACAGCATCCAGGGCAGCTTCACGTTGTCCAGTCCTGGCACCATCACGCTCACTGTTCCGGTTGCGGACGTGGGCGGCAACCCCAAAGCCACGCTGTTCTCGATCACCGGCCTGAGTGTGACCCAGTCGACGTCATCGTCAACCGGCGACACGATATTCAACCCGATCGACGCCACGGGACCGTTTGACTTCAAGCCGTGACGGCCAAGCTGGGAAGGGGACTCGCCGCAGAAGGTAGGAAAGACAAGCCACGGATGGGCACGGATTGGCAAGAATGCCCACAGAAATGCTACGCCTGAGGAACAGGACGTACGAAACGTGACAAGACGGTGCGGTTTGCCAAAGCGAGGGACAGGCCAAAGATGTGCGGGGAGGAGAGAGGAGCGGCAAATTTACGCCGTTTTCTGGTCTACCTTCTGTAGGAACACCGCTGCCTTCTTCTTTTGTTCTTCGTCTAATTCTCGGTTTAGCTCGTCGACAATCGCTATCAGCTTAGCCGGGTCCCTTTCGGCAACGGCTTCTCGGCAGAGCTTGCGCCAGTCTTTCCGGGCATCTTGGATCATAGATGCCTCCCAAAGCGAGATTTGCAGAATGTTATAGCATGAATGTTAAGCAAAAAACTGTCCGATATTGGACATTGCGGAAAGGCCATATTTCCCAGACAGTTATCTGTCAAAAAAGATTGCGCTTGGCAATATTTATGTCAGGCTGTGGAAATTCAAACTGCCAAAAGCCCGCCCTTTTTAACTGTTGAGCTCTCAATTTTGCAATTGGCTGTGACCGCTATCTCACGAACCTCAGGACAGCAAGGATGGTCATCGCTGTCTCTGGCAGGTTGAAGTCCAAAACGCAACCGGTTACATTTGACGCGCTTGGAGAAAGGAGAAGAAATATTCCCGGAATTCCAAAACTGCGAGCTGAGATTCGGAAGCATTACGAACGCGGCTTTGAGCAATATCGGCTGCTGGTTTCAACCAACCAGCTTGAATATTATCGGATGAAGGAACTCATTTCCCGCCATCTCACGAAGAATCGTGCCGTCGTGCTAGATATTGGTGGAGGCCCGGGGGCATACGCGTGTTGGTTGGCCCGACGGGGGCACATTGTTCATCTAGTTGATCCTATTCCTCTGCACCTTGAGCAGGCACAAAGAGCTTCGCAAGCTCAGCCCCGTTCTCCGCTTGCCAGCGCTTCCCGCGGCGAGGCTCGTCATCTGGAATTTGAGGACCGATCCGCGGATGCACTTCTCCTCATGGGTCCCCTTTATCATTTGGTCGATCGGCGGCATCGGCAACAATGCCTGTCTGAGGCATCGCGGACCCTCGAGCGGGGTGGATTGCTTTTTGCATCGGCCATGTCGAGATTTTATCCGAGTCTGCTCGGACTTTTTCGCAATGGCATTAAAGACAAAGAGTTCTTCGAGATCATGCGGCGCAACTTGCGGGATGGGCAACATAGGAATGCGACCCGCCACGGCCAATACTTCACGACGGCATTTCTCCATCACCCGGAAGAGTTGAAAAATGAAATCCAATCGGTGGGATTCAAGCTAGAGGCGCTTTACGCTGTGGAGGGGCCGGGCTGGCTTGCGCCAAATTTCGAGAAACTCTGGGCGAAGCGGGTTCTCCGGGAGCGTCTGCTCACGCTGCTGAGGGCCATCGAAAGCGAGCCGACGCTTCTCGGGCACAGCGTTCACTTTCTGGTAGTGGCGCGCAAGAGAACCTGAAGAAACGCTTCTGTTCGGTTTTTTGGAAATTCTATGCCGCGCCTCTCCTGGGCGTCACCTTTCTGATTCCCTCAATGCCACCGACTTCACCTCTTTCGCTTGCGTCTTTCAAGGCTGAAGCGAGGTTACTGCCGTGAGGAGTGCCCAGCCCGGTGCAGCAATTCCAACCTGCGTGCGCCTTATACGCGCCGTTGTTACCCTGCGTGATTTCGCGGAGTGCCCCCGCCCTCAAGAGATGCCGTTGTTCGCCATAGAGAAATGGGTTCAGGAATCCGACGGAGTGACCCAACATATGATTGATTCGCGCGATCAAACCTGCCCACAGCGGTGCCATCGCGCTGGTGCCTCCTTGCACGACATGTTTCTCATTTACGAATAGGGAATAGTCATTCGCATTCGCGGCCACATCCGGGAGACCCCTCCCGCGCGGTAGCGCTCGGTTCGGAGACGGAGGCACGCCGACGGTTTTCTGCCACGTGGGTATCGGGAAAAACCTGCTAACGCCGCCGCCGGTCGCGCACTTCGAGCTCTCGTCCCACACGGTTTCCTTTTCGATTCTTTCGCCAGCCGTTTTCAGCTGGGTTCCACCGCAGGCCAGAGCGTACGGGCTTGAGGCTGGGAAAAAGACATGAGGCTTGCCACCAGGCACACCACCGGAGGACCCGAGATCGCCTGCTGCACAGCACACGGTTATGCCGAGCAGGGTCGCTTCCTGGAGAACATCATTGAGCAGCTGCATGGTTCGTTTCGGCCAGTAGTGCTCGACTTCTCCAAAGCTGATTGAAATGACGGAAGGCGCATGCTGTCGATCGTGAACGGCCTTCGTCGTCGCGTCATAGAAACCCCGTTCAGTCATCGGAGCGAAATAAATCACAAGCTTCGCACCCGGAGCAAATCCAGCGGCCAGCTCGATATCTCCCTGGACCTCAAGGTTAAAATCCTTGGAGCCATGCTTGGGATCATTGACGGCCCCGTCCACGGAAACCACAGAGATTTCCGGAACAGGGAGTTTCAGCGTTTCAAAATACGAAGCTAAATCTTTCTGTTTGTATCCGCCGCCAAGCTCGATCAGTGCAATGCACTGTCCTTGACCATCGAATTCTTTTGGGAAGTTATACAACTGAGAGAGTTGAACAGGATTGTAGGACACACGCTTAGAGGACTTTAGTGCATGTCGGATCCGGCTTGGAATAGGTGGAGGCCGTCGCACTATCGGAATCTCATTGAGTCCGAGGACGGCATCGACGAGGCCAGCGAGGTTTTCGGGGACTTGCACCGGTCCATGATGGCCGTAGTAGGTGCCTATCCGAGAGGTTAGCTTTATCCGCTGCACGCCAAAAGCGGCACTCAAATTGGCGCTGGTTCCTTCCAGCACCACCGTCCTCTGGCCCGGTTCGGGGCTAATCATTGCGAGGTGATGCGCCTCGGCAAAAGACTCCACTTCTTCCAAAGCTCGCGGGTCGGCTCCATACTCCTTTTCTAACTCTTCCCGAGTTAGCCGCGCATATTTGCCTTTCAGCAAAGCTTCATGTTTTTCGTGAATGAAGTTCTTGCGCTCGGAACGTGGCTGCAAAAGCAGCGTCACCTTGAGGATTTGATCGGCGGGCGCTTTACCTATGGAACGTGCTCCGTGCGGATGCACGGGATCGCTTTCCGCAAGAGGGACGTGGGTTGTGGATGTCACGGGAAACCTCCACTGTGCCAAGGATTCGCCTACGCTACGGCAGGGGCGGGCCGATGTCAACAAGAACACATTGCCGGTAGTGTCTTAACTCACTGAGTTAAGACACTACCACATTCCAGCTCAGCGTCATGAAGGGCCTGCGCGGTGGAGCGTTACAGGCGTTTAGCCAGCCTGGCTTCCATCTGACGAAAGACATTGACTACAAAGGCACGGGTAACTAGAATCCGTTTCGACTTTTGGTCCGGTTTGTTGCTCGCGTTGGACTACCAAGAATCTCATCAATAGTGGGAGGATGCTATGGCCGCAGGAAAGACGTCCGCAAAGAAATCCGGGAAAAAGTTTGACCCTGCAAAATTGAAGCAGGCGATGAAAGTGGTGGATCGCCTGACTAAAAATCAGAAGAAACTTCAACTCGATATACAGAAGCATAAGAGTCACATAACGGCGATGTTTCACCATACCTAACAGACTGGGGAAAATTCTAAGGAGCAGATTTCCTTCGACTGCGCTCAGGACAAGGCCTCGCGGGCTGAAGCCGGGGCAGCGCAGGAGGATCTTGAGTGAGGTTTCGACGCGCGAAAGCCATCCTAGCTTACTGGCGGGAGGGAAGGCTGTGTTTTGATAACTATCTAACGCGGGTTTCTGTTGCCGCCGACCAAACCACTCTGCAAATCCTTAACTTTTTTGACCGCTGGCGTCGGCCTGATGAACTCTGCGCGCTCTTCCCAGAGTGCACACCTGCCAGTGTCCGGCACGCGGTTCAACAACTCGCTGCCCACACGCTCCTGGTCGGCGAAGGCACACCACAGGCAAAGCAGGACGCTCACGTCGCCAAGGTATGGTCGCGATGGCTGCCGGAAGGAAGCTTTCACTTCGCAACCAAGGACGCTCAATACATCAACCCTGAGTGGGGACTGGACTACCTGAAAAGCATTCTTCCGAAGACCCCCCAGCCCGCGTTTTTCAAGACCTACCGTAATGTTGCGCACGTGGACCTGCCGCCATGCGAGCTGCCCGATTCTGAGTTTCTCCGCGTTCTGATGACGCGAAGAACCCAGCGCGAGTTCTCTTCAAAAAGGCTTCCGTTGGCGGTTCTGTCTCAACTGCTCGCGCTCACGTGGGGCGTTACCGGCTACCGTGCCACACCACTTTTTGGCAACCTGCCACTAAAGACAAGTCCGTCTGGAGGCGCGCGCACCCGGGAGAGGTTTACTTGGTGGCCTTGCGCGTGGAAGGATTGGTCCCGGGTTTGTACCACTATCATCCCGTGCACCATCGGCTGGAAACAATCCGCAAAGGCGCAATGCAGAGCAGAGCGTTTCGCTATTGCGCCGGCCAGAAGCACGCGAAAAATGCGGCCGCTCTCTTCCTCATGACGGCTGTTTTCGAGCGCTCGATGTGGAAGTACCATATGGGACGTGCCTATCGGGTGGTTACGCTCGATGCCCGGCCATCTTTGCCAAACCCTTTGCCTGGTGGCGACCTGGCTGGGTCTGGCCCCGTTCTGTACAGCGGCACTAAAGGATACTCTGATCGAGCAGGATTTGGGGATAGATGGGATTCGCGAGTCCGTACTCTATGTGGCAGGTGTCGGGTTACCGCTGGGGAGCGAGCGAATGTGAGCCACGTTGTGCAAGCGCTGCTCCGCATCCCTCCGCATTTCAAGATTGGCATCCGCTTCGGACCAAGCTTTCAGAAAAGTCTGAAGCTGGGTCCTCGCCAAGTCAGTTTGCCCAGTTTTCTGGTACAGGGTTCCCAGATGATAATGGAGTTCAACAACGCGATGAAAGGTGGGTCCGTCTTCACTATCGGCGAGCTCCGGTGCGCGCGCCAGAAGCCGCTCATAGGCTCGGATGGCCTCATCATTGCGAGCGGCGGCCTCATAGCACCGGCCGAGAGTTTCTAGCGCACTGGTCGTGTCCGAAAACTGGTCGGCTTTTTCGGCGGCCTCCACTGCCACCGCCGGCTTGCCTTCTGCGAGGGACACTTCAGCCTGCAACGCATTCTGTAATGACCGAAGCCTGGGATAGGGCTTCTTTACACTTAGCTCGGTCATCATTCGCAGCATCTTCTAGGCTTCGCCAAGCTGACGGAGGCGCGCATACGCCCGCCCCAGCAGCAGAATTAGCGTCGGGTCGGCGGTCGCTGGTTGAATTTGAGACAGCACTTGAACTGCTTGCCCGGGCGAACCAGTGGAGAAGAGAAGCTCAGCGAGAACAATCTTCTCTCTTGCGGCCGCAAGCTTGTCTCCTTGTTTGTCAGCTGCGACCGCCCCTGCTTCCAGATGTGGACGTGCTTCGCGGTATCGGCCAGTGGCGAGGGCAAGATCTGCCAGCGCTGACTGCCCCACGACTTCTCCATCGCCACCGGACCGTATCATTCCCTCGAACATGCGCCTCGCCTCGCCGAACTTGCCGTCGAGCTCGTAGGTTACGCCCACGATGCGCATGGCGTCGGCGTATGAGGGGTTTTCTCGCAGGATTTCCTGCGCTACCTCAATAGCTCGAGCCTTATCTCCTTTCATAAAGTATGTTCGTGAGAGGTTGTATCTGACTGACACAGATCGGGGCTGCATCTCCAGCCCCTTCTGCGTTTGCGCCAGGGAGGCATCCATGTCCATTTTTCTCGCGTAGCAGATGCCAAGACCCTGGTAGGGAGCTGGATCCTGTGGCTGGAGCTGAACAAGCGCGCGAAAATCTTCACAAGCCTCGTCAAAGTTGTAGATGATCAAGTTGTAATCGCCCAGGATCTTTAATCGTTCCGTTTCAGTCACGCGGTTACTCAGCTGGGCGGCAACCCGCAATTCATCTTCGGAACGGTCCAGCTCGCTCATATTCTGGTAAGCCACCCCGAGGTACTCATGCGCCATGGCAAACGAGGGGTCGACTTGGATGGCTCTTTCCATCAGCGAGACGGCACCACGCGGATCACCGGCGTGCAAGCGCTCCTTGCCGAGAGTGAAATAACGTAAGGCCTCCAGAGAAGAGGAAGTAACTTGGGCCAGTGGAGCCGAACTCTCTTTCACGGAGGCCAAAGACTCGCCCAGTCCTGTCCGAAGCCGCTGAACTATTCCATCGAGTTGAGCCAGAACTTGACCTGCTCCGGGCGCGACGTCCTGGACACTTGCCAGATTTTGGCCGGAGGGACTCTCGGCGCGGGCAAGCAGCACATAGCGGTCACCCAGGCGGCTGATCGAACCTAACACGAGAGCTTGCAGGCCTTCCCGCTGGCAAATTTCTCGCCCAATGGTTTCGTCGATGGGTGTCTTGGGGAGACGCTCCATGCGAACCAGGGCGTCCTGCACCCTGCTCCTGGGGAGAATGCTGACAAAATGGGATTGCTCGAGAGCCGTGGCAATCAGTTCCTGCAAGGTCTGATCAAACACCGCCTCGCCCGTTCGGTTTTCGAACTCACCGATCAACACCAGCGGATGCGGACGTGTGCTTGTGTGGGCCACCCAGGAGCGCCATCCGAGCCAGCTGGCCAGCAGCAAGGCGAGGAATCCCGCTGCCAGAAGAAGCTTCTTGGACGGGTCACGCAATCGCCTGGGGATCCTAGGCCTGGGGATCCCAGGAACGGATCGAGAAGAGACCTGCAGTTGTTCTTGCGCGATGAGCAGCTCGCGTGCGGACTGATAGCGCCGTGCCGGCTCCTTTTCCAGCGCCCTGAGGATGATGTTCTCCAGCCCCGGAGAGATTTCGGGATTCAATTCGGTGGGACGCCGCGGCGCATCGACCAAGCGTGGATATTGAGTCTCGGAGAACGCCCGGTGGCCGGTAGCCATCTCGTATAAAACCGCTCCCGCCGCCCAGATGTCGCTCCGGACATCGACTTCCTGCTCCCGCAATTGCTCGGGAGACATGTAGGGCATCGTGCCGGTTGCTGATTGCAGGTCCGTGAAGCTCAAGGTGAGATCCCCGGCCTCGGTATGCAGCGGCCGGGCTAGCCCGAAATCGAGGACTTTCAACTGTCCCTTCGCGGTGACCATCAAGTTTCCAGGTTTCAGGTCGCGGTGAACGATGCCACGCTCCCCTGCTTCTTCGAGCGCAGCCGCGATCTGCATACCGAGCCGAATGACCTCGCTTTCGGGGAGGCTCTTGCCATGCAGTTGATATTCCAAGGTCCTGCCGACGATGTACTCCATGACGACATAGTCGACACCCTCCTGGGTGCCGAAGTCATGAACTGTGGCAATGTTGGGGTGGTTTAGCTTGGAGAGCGCCAACGCTTCCTTGCGAATGCGTTTGCGGGAGGCCTCATCTGACAGCGTCCCCGGGGGCAAAACCTTGAGCGCGACGTCGCGATCGAGCTGCTCATCATGCGCCCGATAAACTACGCCCATTCCGCCCGCGCCAATTTTTTCCAAGACTCGGTAATGACCCAGCGTAGTCCCAATCATGAATGGTCAGTTCTACCCTGGCGTGATGTTAGGGCGCACTTCGTGGCTTGTCAACGAAGGCACGGGGATAGCTATAGAGGGCGGGAGAATCCAGCCACTGTCTCTATGTGCACTGGTCGGTTAACTACATCTCTCGCCAGTGTTTATGCTGTTCGGACGCAAATTCGACTTCCGCACCTAATCGCAAAACAAAACCATATACAAAAACCGGACCAGGGAAGGGCGGTTTGGTCCCAAATTCCAAAGTGTTTTCAAGGCGTTCACTAGCCGGTTTTGCCTAGCATCCAGCACACCAGGAGTCCACTGCTTCTCGGTCAACACCATTGTGGTCAACGCAAACGGTGACACTCCCTTTGCGGTGGAAAAATACTTCTGCTTCTTCAAATCGAAGTCGTAATTTTGCGCCTGACTGTTTTTCTTGCGTGCCAGCAGTACCAGATTCCCCAGTTTGTGAGTGTACTGTTGTCGCATGTCTTCAGTAGGAAACCGGGTCATCCACACGCTGTTTGCTTCCG
>QHOM01000063.1 GCA_003218785.1 Verrucomicrobiota bacterium | reverse complement strand
AACCGATGAGGTTTATATCGGCGTGGATCGCCAGGGCGCTCATTACGTGATTCCTGTGCAGGCGAAGGGCGGCAAAGATCGAATGAGCGTTGTTCAAATTGAGCAAGATATTGCGGTGTGCGCCGCGAAGTTCAGAGATGCAGTCTGTCGGCCATTGGGGGCGCAATTCATTCAATCTGATTTAATCGCGCTTTTCGAATTTGAAACAACGTCGGATGGCATTCGCATCAGAACAGAGCGCCACTACCACCTCGTCCCGCCCGAAGAACTCACCGAGGAGGACTTGCGTCTCTACCGAGTTCCCGCGCTCAGCCAACTTCAGACGTGAAATCGGGCTAACACCAATACGCTGAATAATCGGAACTGAGCTGCGCCTAATTGGACACGTGCACGCGCACGGCTACAATGCGTGGCCCGCTGTTTTCTGGAGACAGATTTAATGAACAAACTCGACGCGCAACGGCAAAAGGAAATCCAACAGGCTGAGGAACTGCTTTTCGCTGGGCCGCAGGCGCTTGGTTTTGCCAAGGGGCTTTTCCAGGGTCATTTCGTTTCCGATTGGGTGATGCCTTATCCACGCATCCCGGCAGCGCAACAGACGGAGTTGAACAAGGCGCTGGCTGAACTGCGGCAATTTCTCGATGAGCTCGATCCTGCGGAGATAGATCGACAGGCAGATATTCCGCGCAAGGTCATCGATGGTCTTGGGCGCGTCGGCGTGCTCGGTGCGACTGCGCCAGTGGAATACGGCGGACGGGGCTTTACCCAAATGGCTAACTGTAAGCTCTTGGAGGAAATCGGACGTCGGTGCGCATCCACGTCGGTTTTCGTAAACGCGCATCACTCCATCGGGATTCGTGCGTTGCTGCTTTTTGGGACACACGAGCAAAAGCAGAAATGGCTTCCGAAATTAGTAACTGGCGAGCAGCTCGGTGCATTCGCGTTGACCGAGCAGGAAGCAGGCTCCGATGCAGCAAACGTGCAAATGCAGGCTCGTCCGACTGACGACGGCGCGCACTTCATTTTGAATGGGGAGAAGCGTTACATCACCAATGCGGCGATCGCGCACGTACTGACCGTGATGGCGCGCACCCCGGTGCCCGGCTCAGACAAAACGGCGATCACGGCATTTCTCGTCACACCCGACATGCCCGGCTTCACGGTCCTCGATGCGCGTATGCAGAAGATGGGAATTCGCGGCACGGCCACGGGACGATTCGCGTTGCGCGACGTCAAGGTTCCAAAGGAGAATATCCTCGGACCGATGGGCAAAGGACTGAAAGTGGCGCTGACCGTGCTCGATTTTGGCCGGACTACTTTCGGCGCGTGTTGTACAGGCGCGGCCAAAACGTGTTTGCGGCTGGCAATCGACCACGCGAATACGCGCAAGCAGTTCAATAAAACGCTCGGTGAATTCGACCTCGTCAAGAAGAAGATCGCGCGCATGGCGGCAGACGCTTACGCCATGGAAGCGATGACCACGATAACGGCGTCGCTCATCGACCGTGGACTGGAGGATTACATGATCGAGACAGCCATGCTCAAAGTCTTCACGACTGAGCGGCTTTGGGAAGTGATCAACGATGCTTTTCAGATTTATGGCGGCTCGGCTTACTTTGTTGATCTTCCTCTGGAGAGAATGCTGCGCGATGCACGGATCAACCAAATCGGCGAAGGCAGTAACGAAGTGCTGACCTCATTTGTTGCGCTGGTCGGCATGCGCGGGCCGGGAATGGAGTTCAAGGAAATTTACGACACCATGATGAAACCATCCCGCGGTCAGATCAGCAGAGCATGGACTGCCGGGATGAACCGCCTTGGCGCGGCTATTCGCGTCCCTGACGTACCTGTTAAAAGCGAGCAGCTTCGCGCGCATGCGCGCCAGCTCGGCCGCTGCATTTGGCGTTTTAATTTCGCCGTCAATCGCGCGTTGATCGCTTATCGCGAGCCGATCCTCGATATGCAGCTTGTTCAAGAACGGATTGCTGGAGCGGCAATGGATCTTTTTGCCTCAACCTGTGTCCTCAGCCGTCAGGATGCCGAGATTCAGTTCGCACGGCGAAATGGAGACTCCGCCCCACCAGATCAGTCTGCCGCTGATCTATTCTTGCGCCAATCCTTCCGCCGAGTCCGTCACTTTCTCAGCGGGCTGACGGACAATGACGACAAATCATTGCTCGCCACGGCAAAGTCCTATTTGGCTAAGCGCCCCAGCTAGATTTGGCCGCACGCATTTACACCGACAAAGATGTCGATCTTCGCTGGCTGAAGGGCAGGACATGCGCGGTGATCGGCTTCGGCGCGCAAGGCCGGGCTCACGCTCTCAATCTAAGGGACAGCGGGATTAAGGTAATTGTTGGACTTTATCCTGGCAGCAAGTCCCATGCGCGCGCCAGGCGAAGTGGTCTCGTCGTTCTCGGCACAGCAGAAGCAGCGCAACGCGGGGACATTATTTTTCTCGCGCTCTCAGACACGCAAATGCCTGCCATTTACACGGAACAGATCGCTCCGAATTTGCGTCCCGGCCAAACGCTGCTCTTTGCACACGGTTTTACCATTTATTATCGCACCATCGTTCCACCCAAGAATGTCGATGTTGTGATGGTCGCGCCCAAAGGCCTCGGACCAATGGTGCGCCGGGAATTTCTGAGAGGACGTGGCGCGCCTGCGCTGATCGCAATTCATCAAAATCCCAGCCGGCACGCCAGGCAAACGGCGTTGGCTTGGGCAAAAGGAATCGGCTGCACACGTGCCGGCGTGCTAGAAACGACTTTTCGGGAGGAAACGGAGACCGATCTTTTTGGCGAGCAAGCAGTACTTTGCGGCGGCACAAGCGCGCTGATTCGCGCTGGCTTTGAAACTCTCGTTGACGCGGGGTATCCGCCCGAGCTTGCTTATTTCGAATGTCTGCACGAACTCAAGTTTATTGTAGATCTTATCTACGAAGAGGGCATTGCGGGGATGCGCAGATTGATTTCCGATACCGCGAAATGGGGCGAGTTGACAATCGGCCCAAAAATCATCGATCAAACGGTGCAAACGCACATGAGATCGGCGCTGCGGGATATCCGGTCAGGAAGATTCGCGCGCAATTTTATTCAAGAAATGAGAAGCGACCGAGTACGCTATGCGAGCTTGCTCCGCCAAGCGGAAAAGCACCCGATCGAAAAAGTCGGCGCGCGGCTGCGTGGACTAATGTCTTGGAAAGAAAAAACAAAAACCTCCTAGCGCTGCCATGTTAGGCAGCGCGCCCTTTCGGCGAACCCAGTTTTTGCCGGAACTTATTTTATCTAGTCGTCGCGTGCCCGAAAATTATCATCGGGGTGGCGGTGGTCGGAATTGCGGCGAGCCGTGTGCAAGGTTGCGGGATGGCGGAGCCTCCTTCCACAACGTAGCACATCTTCCTCGCGGTCTTCGTGGCCGACTGTTGTGTTATGGGCAGGACCACGTTTTTGCTCGGATCCGCATATGCCGATGCGCAAAATGCGAGCACGAGCACGACACTTGCACATCGAACCGGCCAGCCGCATGCGCGACTGAACCTGCTTCCTGTTTTCATGCCTTGATTCTTCCCCCGTTCCGAATTTTTGCAAGCTTATTCCAAGCGGCGTCAGGACAGAAAAACGACCCTTTCGGCCATCCCAAATCAATCCGTCCAAAGAAAATGTTCCAGACGCAGATGGTTGAGACGCGCTTTTGCTTCTTCGCTCCGACTCCCCTCGGCGGCCACCAGTTTTTCGTAGATGGCAGCAGCAGATTCCCACTTTGACTCGTCCTCCAATAGCCGCGCCGCGTTAAATCCGGCTTTGTAATACCAGAATATCTCGCGCCTCCGATCCGGGCGGGCCTCATCCTCCAGCACCTTGTAAAAGGTCGCGAGAGCCGAAGTTCGATCGCCTTTCTTTTCCAGGCACAGAGCTTTTTTGAAAAGCGCCTGGTTGCGCCAGTGAATCGGCCCGTTTTGGTCGGATGCTAGCTGGCCATAGATTTCGATTGCGCGTTGGTAATTAATCGGGTCGCTTCCGCCCAACTCGAAAAAAATGTCCCCTTTCCCGCAAAGCGCCTCACGTTTCTCAGGCGGCCCAGCCTCGCTCTTCAGAACTTCATCGTATAGCACGAGAGCATCCTGTGGCTTCCCCAGCTTTCGCTCGATGACAGCCTGTTCATTGCGGGCAGCCCATCGCAGTTCGCCATTCAGTCGCACGACCTGATCAAACAGGACGATCGCCTGATCGAGCGAATGTTCACCCATGCTCGACATGGCCGATTCCGCCGCAAAAAAGAGAGCTTTTTCGCCAAGTGGATTATCCGGATCGTGCTGTGCGAGAATTTCGAACTGCGTCTGTGCGTTTGCGAAATCCTGGTGCCGGTAATAAATCTCCGCTAATTTCATTCGGACCTCCGAAGTAAATGGCGAGGCTCCATATTGCTCAACAAAACGCTTCGCAAGCTCGATGACTTTGGCCTCGTTCCCACCAGCTGAGTCCTCAATCCAGATCATCAGATAATCGGCGCGTTCCGCCGCCGCTGCTGTCGGCTTCGCGTCGGCCGCGCGCGACAGATTCCTGCGTGCTTCATCAAGGCGCGGCGGCGAGAAATGGAAGGCCAGTTCGGCCAGGCTAACCCAAGCCTCAGAGACACGAGGATTTTTAGGAAAATCGCGAATAAATCGCTGCAGCGATTCTGCTGCTTTCTTGTCGCCTTTGGCAGCTTGCATCAAGCCTTCCTCTAATCGCAAGCTGGCGCGCGATTCTTCGTCGCCGCCCTGTTTTTCAAGCTCGTTGTAATCGGTCAAAAAACGGGCGTGATCGCCAAGTTGCAGCCAACCGGTGGACGCATTAAACAGCGCAACCTTCGCCCATGGTGAAGTGGAATGTGCGATTTGTTCAAATGCTGTCGTCGCCGCCTCAAATCTCTTCGCGAGATACTGCGCTTGCGCGAAGAGCAGATTGATTCGATCGAGCAAGGACGGTTCCGGATGGAGCAAGCGTGCATCACCCAGAATCGCGGTCGCCTCGTCGAAATACTGATCCTCCACTTCGAGTTGCGCAAACTCGAAGAGAGCAGGCGCGATCGCCGGCGATTGTACGTCAGTGCGGCGCAGATCGTTAAACAATTGCCGAGCTCGCTCTCGGCGCCCGGCCCGAATTTCGAGCCGAGCAAGATACCATCGCGCGAATGTTCGCCGTGGCTGTTCGGGATTGCGCACCCATTTCTCCAGCCCGTTGCGTGATGGTCTGTGCTCCGCGCGATAGAGCTCGTCTAATTTTGCAAAAAGGACAGGCAGGTCCGGGTCCGCCGGATGATTATCGATAAACTGCTCAATGACATCATCCCCGGCTTCCGGCGTTTTTAATTGCAGGTGCGCATCGGCAATGCCGAAGAGTGCCGCCATTAAGGTGGCATGAGGCGCACCCTCCGGTTTCTTCAGAAGCGCTTGAAATATACCGATTGCTCTCTCCGGCCGTTGCAAAATGAGCTCCAGCCGTCCACGCAAAAGTCGCCGCTCCGTCCGGTCCGCAACCGATTTTGCTCGCATCTCATCCAGAACGCGGCGCGCATTGATGGCGTCGGCCCTATCGATGTACAATTCGGCTGATCGGAGCTGCGCTCGGATAGCCCATTCTTTGTCGTACAGGAGAACGGTGAGTTTTGTCAGCGCTTCATCCCGTCTTCCGAACGCGCGCAGCATTTCCGCGGCCCCAAAAGTTGCTGGCCCGTGAAGGGGCAAACTCCGATCCGCCGCCAGTTCTTCGTAAAGCGGTAGCGCGTCAGCCCATCGATGCAGGCAGGCGAAGGCTTGGGCGCGCCAAAACTTTGCCCATGGAATGTCGCGCAGCCGCGAATCCGCCAGTAACACGAGGACCTCCTCTGGCTGCCTTGCCGCGACCTCTGCCTCGGCAAGTTTTTCCGTGACTGCGCGCCACTCTGGATCGGGCAGATTTTTGTTCACCAACGCTTCCAAGCGCGCGACCGCAACCTCCGGCACGCCCTCTGCAAGCGGCGCGCTGGCTTCGGCAAGCTCGGCCGAAATGTCAGCGCGCGCCAATTGCGAAAGCAAGATCGAGAATCCAATAAGGCCCATGCGTCCCATCTGATAGACACTGAATATTTTCATCTCTTCTCCAGAAGCGGTCGCAAATATCTTCCCGTGTGACTGGCTGGAAGGTCGACAATCTCCTCCGGCGGCCCCGCCCCGACTATCTCGCCTCCCTCTTCGCCACCTTCAGGGCCCAGATCAATGATCCAATCTGCGCACTTAATCATCTCCAGATTATGTTCAATCACAATCAGCGTGTTGCCCGCGTTGCGCAGTTTCATCAATACCTGCAACAATTTCTCGATATCGGCGAAGTGCAGTCCAGTCGTTGGTTCATCGAGAATGTAAACGGTACGGCCGGTTGCCCTTTTTGCGAGTTCCGTTGCGAGTTTGACGCGTTGCGCTTCTCCCCCGGAAAGAGTCGTTCCGGCCTGACCAAGCCGCAGATAACCGAGACCCACGTCCAGCAACGAATTTAACTTTTCCGAAACGCTCGACACATTGCGGAAAAACCGCGCCCCTTCATCCACTGTCAGATCGAGAACGTCGGCAATGTTCTTCCCTTTGTAAGTAATCTCAAGCGTCTCGCGGTTATAGCGTTTGCCATGGCACACTTCGCATTCGACGTAAACGTCCGGCAAAAAGTGCATCTCGATTTTGATCAATCCACCGCCTTCACAATTTTCGCAGCGGCCACCTTTGACATTGAAGCTGAAACGCCCCGTGTCATAACCCCGCACCCGTGCTGCGGGGAGTCGACTGAACAATTCGCGGATCGGCGCGAACGCACCGGTGTAGGTGACTGGATTGGAACGAGGCGTCCGGCCAATCGCGCTTTGGTCGATGACGATCCCTTTATCAATCTGTTCCACCCCGCGAATCGCTCGATAGGCGCCAGGTTTTTCTTTTGAACTGTAAAAATGCCGAAACAGAGCGCGCCGCAAAATGTCATCCACCAGGGTGGATTTACCGCTGCCCGAGACACCAGTCACACAGGTGAGACAGCCAAGAGGGAAAGCGACATCGATTTTCTTAAGATTGTTTTCACTCGCGCCTACCACCGCGAGCCACCCATCGGAGTCGTTATTGGTTGATGGCCGGCGCGGGATAGATCGTGGGTTGACGCGCTGTTTCGGAATCGCAATGCGCGCGCATCCAGAGAGATAATCCGCTGTCAGAGAATTTTTGGCGCGAAGAACTTCCCCGATGCTGCCTTGAGCAACAATTTCACCGCCGCGCGGGCCTGCGCCCGGGCCAAGATCAACAATGTGGTCCGCGGCCCGAATCGTTTCTTCATCGTGCTCAACCACAATGACGGAATTGCCGAGATCGCGCAGTCGCCGCAGGGTTCCGAGCAAACGCGCATTGTCGCGTTGGTGTAAACCGATGCTCGGCTCGTCCAAAATGTAAAGAACGCCAGCCAGACCAGAGCCGATCTGCGTCGCCAGCCGGATTCGTTGTGCTTCGCCACCGGAAAGGGTGCCGCTCTCGCGATTGAGCGTGAGATAACCGAGCCCGACTTCGAGGAGAAATTGCAAGCGTGATCGAATTTCCCGCACAACGTCAGTCACAATCGCTCGTTGCTGCGCAGTCAGGTCGAGGGCATCCATAAACCGTGCGGCCGCTTCAATCGTTTGTTCACTGAATTGATGTATGTTCAATTGGCGTTGATTTTGATGTTTTATGGTAACCGCGAGAATCTCCGGTTTAAGTCTTGCGCCGCTGCAAACTTTGCAGGGCTCGCGTGTCATAAACGCGCGGATGCGATTGCGCGTAAACTCGCTTTGGGTCTCCTCATAGAGTCGCTGCATTTGCGGCACGAGGCCTTCAAACGGCTTTGCAACTTTCTTCCTGTCGTTACCGCCCAAGTTCATCTCCACTGGTTCGCCATTTGTGCCGAAGTAAAGCGCTTTCTTAAATTCGCTAGGTAAATCGGCAAACGGCACGTCTTCATCGACCTGGAAATGTTTCACCAGCGCCCTTTGCAGATGGCGGTAATATGCCTGCATTCGTTTCGTCCCGCGCCGCCACGGCGTGATCGCCCCTTGGGCAAGCGTTTTGCTCGCATCCGAAATCATCAAGTCAGGATCGACAATTAGTTGTGTCCCCAAGCCGTGGCAGGCCGGGCAGGCGCCCAGATGACTGTTGAACGAGAAATGTTTCGGAGTGAGCTCCCCGAGCGTGAATCCGGTCTCCGCGTTTCCGTAGTCAGTCGAGTAACGGACTTCTTCCCACTCGCTTGTTGGAGTGCTGGAGTGGTGGAATGCCGTGGCTCTGGATTTCTCACTACTCCACTTCTCCTTTTCTCCATCACCGAGTCGTTGCCACAAGACGACGACGCGGTTCCCGCCCCACCTCAGTGCAGTCTCAATTGAATCAGTGAGGCGAACGCGGATTCCATCGCGCACAACCAGCCGATCGACCACCGCCTCAATGGTGTGGCGCTCATTTTTCTTTAGCCGGATCGGCTGCGAGCGATCCAGCTCGATGATTTGGCCATCAATCCGCACACGAACGAATCCTTCGCGCTTGATCTTTTCGATAACGTCCCGGAATTCGCCCGGCTGGTTTTCAATCAACGGCGCGACCACGATGATTTTTGTCTGCGGCTCGTTGGCGAGAATTTGATCGACGATCTGTTGGGGCGTTTGCCGGTTAAGTGGTCGCCCCGTCAGCGGATCATGCGGCTGACCGACTGCCGAATAAAGCACGCGCAAATAATCGTACGTTTCCGTCGTGGTCGCGATTGTCGATCTCGGATTCGCGCCGGCGCTGCGCTGCTCGATAGCGATGGCAGGGGAAAGACCCTCGATGAAATCGACATTCGGCTTTTCCATCTGATCGAGGAATTGCCGCGCGTAAGCAGAGAGACTTTCGACGTAACGCCGTTGCCCTTCGGCATAAAGCGTATCGAAGGCGAGAGACGATTTCCCCGAGCCGCTCAACCCCGTAATGACCACCAGTTTCTCACGTGGGATATCCAGGTGGAGGTTCTTCAGATTGTGCTGGCGCGCACCACTGATCTTGATGACTTCAGCAGGCATCTTGAGGAGAAACGTCGAACCTTCTACTTAAACACAATGGTCTCGTTTCTCCAGCGAATCTGTTGTAGCTGCCTCACGTTCACGGCGGCGGCGGCGGAAAGGTTCCACAACGCGGCGTGAGGCCCTTGATCAGCGCCCTACGAGGCGCGGCAACGATCCCAAATCCGCTCGGCACGAGGCCCGAGCTTTAGCGGCGTCGGATCGTGCGTTAGTCGCGTCAAGCGCTGAGACGGCGCCATATCGATTTTCAAAAACACTGGAACTGGGTCGTTGCCGCAGCGGTATTCGACAAAATGGTCCAGTTCCAATTCGCGCCGGAATTTTGTGTACAACGCAGGCGAGCGTGCCGCAAACTTTTGGATCAATGATGATCGCCGAGACGTTAAAAGAAGCCGCGACAGGAACAGTCGAATAACTGACATGAAGAGCGGGCGCCGATCGTGAATGAGTAAACTCCACCGATACTGCTCACAGAACAAGAGCGACCAAGAGAAATCACAAGTGCAATCGAAACTTACGCCCGCGCCGAATTTTCCGGCATTAGCGGTTCGTCAAGTCGTGCTGGCGCGCTCTACCGATCCCGATAACTTGCGCAGGCATCCTGCCGAGGAATGTCAAACCTTTTAGCTAAGCACAGCCGCTCTTTTTCTGAAGCGAATTCACCCCAGCATGGGCGGGATGATTTCAACTTTACAGAAATTCGCCCGGACCTCGAACAGAAAAATCGGCGCTGAAGATAGCGCCGCTGGCGAATCGAGGCATTTCGGGCGATAAAAGCGGCTGCGAATGGAAGCAGCACCCGGCAAGAGGATTTTGATCATCGAGGACGAACGCGATGTCGTCGATCTTCTCACGCTTAGCCTGCGTAAAGCAGGGTTCACGATCTCCACAGCAACCGATGGCGCTGCGGGGTTACAGAAAGCGCGCAGCGAAAAGCCGGCTTTTGTTATCCTCGATCTCATGTTGCCGAGAATGCCTGGGCTGGAGATTTGCAAAATCCTGAAAAGCGATCCTGCAACGCGGCAAATTCCGATCATGATGTTGACCGCAAAGGCTGAAGAGATCGACCGAATAGTGGGCTTGGAATTTGGCGCTGCGAAAGAACTGGACGAACATCTGGCGGTCGGCCCGAGTAGGATTGATGCGGCGCGCCACCAAGTTTCTGTCAATGGCAAGCGAGTCAACCTCACCAGCCTCGAATTTAAACTTTTGCAGACGCTCATGCAGCGACGCGGCCGCGTCCAGGCACGCGACCGTTTGCTCAACGACGTCTGGGGCTACGAAAGCGTCATCGACACGCGCACGGTTGATACGCATGTGCGGCGGTTGCGAAAAAAACTCGGCAAGGCCGCTGATGTAATCGAAAGCGTGCGCGGATTCGGTTATCGCTTGCGGGAGCATTAACGCGCGATGTCGTGGCTGCTTCTGGGTCTAATCTGCGTCCTGTTCGCGGGGATGGCGGTAGTCGTTTGGCGAAAATGGGTCGCGCCGTGGCAACAAATCGAGCAGCTTGTTGCGCGAATCAGGGACAGTCAACGGCCGAGCACTTTTCTAGTTAATGGCGGGACAGAATCGAAACGCGTTGGCCTGGCGCTGGAGAATATTTTTGCGCGCCAGCAGGAACTTGATCGCCAGATCGCAGGGCGCGAATCCGGCACCCAGACGATTCTTGGCGCGATGCAGGACGGTCTGCTCGGGGTTGACGCGCGCGGCCGCATTACGCTCATGAACCGACCGTTCGAGAAACTGTTCGAATTGCGGAACCCAGCCGTCGGCGTCCCTTTGCTTGAGACTGTGCGTCATGCAACGCTGGATTGGCTGATTGCGGAAACGCTGCGCACCGGCAAAGCAATGCGCAGCGAGTTGAGCCTTGCCGATCCGCGAGCCAGCAGCGAGCGGCACATCGAAGTCAGCGCTGTTCCAATCAAGCAAGCTGTCGATGAAACGACCGGCGCGGTCGTACTTTTTCACGATATCACAGAATTGAAGCGGCTGGATCAAATCCGAAGCGATTTTGTCGCAAATGTTTCGCACGAGTTACGAACTCCATTGTCGATCTTGCGCGGCTACATCGAGATGTTGCTCGATAATGCGAAAACTTCACGAGAGGAACTGGCACGAATCCTTGCGATCATGGAACGGCATTCCCAACGGCTCGGGCTTCTGGTCGACGATCTGCTGAGCCTTGCGCGATTGGAATCATCCAACGCAAACCTGGAGCTCAGCGCTGTAAGGGTGGAGGAGTTGTTCAATAACGTCGTTCGTGATTGGAAAGAAAAACTCGCCGCGAAGAATCTGAAAGTGATTGTCGATCTTGCGCCGGACGGATCGACGCTTCGCGCGGATGAAACCCGGTTACGGGAAGTGCTCTACAATCTGCTGGAAAACGCGGTGAAATATTCGCGCGAAAACGGGGAGATTGATCTGCGAGCGGTGCAGCGCGGCTCTGAACTGGTTCTCAGCGTTACTGATAACGGACTTGGAATCGGCAAAGATGATTTGCCGCGGATTTTCGAACGCTTCTATCGCGCTGACAAAGCTCGCAGTCGCGAGCTCGGCGGTACCGGTCTCGGACTCGCGATTGTAAAACATATCGCCCAATTGCACGGCGGCCGCGTGGAAGCTGAGAGCGAGCTCGGGCACGGGACGACCATTCGCGTGGTGCTGCCGGTCGGGAATCGCGAATGACCCGCCTTCGTCGGACTTCGTGCTTCGTCGTTTTCCAACTTGTCACACAAAAGTAACATTAAAGATTTTGACGCTTCGTCGAGCGCTGCGGCAGGCTGAGCACTATGAAATCTCTCAAAATTGGCCGCAAAATTTTGGCGATTGTGCTCTTAACCGGAGTAAGTACGAGCGCCTCAGCACAGATGATGATTAACGGCGCGGGTGCGACGTTCCCCTATCCGATCTATTCGAAGTGGTTCGATGAATACGCGAAGGTTGATCCATCTGTACGATTTAATTACCAATCGATTGGGTCGGGTGGAGGCCAGAAACAAATCCTTGCTCAGACAGTCGATTTCGGCGCGTCGGATGGACCGATGAGTGACGACAATCTGGCGAAGGCGCCCGGCAAACTTCTCCATATCCCAACCGTCGCGGGCGCGGATGTGCTGGCCTACAATCTCCCTGGGAATCCGGCGTTAAAATTCGACGCGGACACGATTGCGGGGATTTTTTTGGGGCAGATCAAAAAATGGAATGACCCGAAGATCACGGCACTGAATCCTGGAGTCACTTTGCCCGATCAGGAAATCGTGGTCGTACACCGCTCCGATGGCAGTGGGACGACCTACATTTGGACAGATTACCTGAGCAAAATCAGTCCAGAATGGAAGACGAAGGTGGGCACAAATACTTCGGTGAACTGGCCAACCGGCGTCGGTGGCAAAGGCAATGAGGGCGTGGCCGGCCAAATCAAGCAAACGCCCGGTGCGGTTGGTTACGTGGAGTTGATCTACGCAGTCCAAAACAAGATGCCGTATGCTGAGATCAAGAACGCAGCTGGCGAATTTGTGAAACCGACGCTCGAATCGGTCACCGCTGCGCTGGCGGCGGCGGAGATTCCGGATGACTTCCGTTTCTCGATGACGAACTCGCCGGGCAGAGACGCGTACCCAATCGCTGGCGCAACTTGGTTGCTCGTTTACCAGCAGCAGAAGGATGCAGCCAAAGGAAAGAAGCTGGTGGAATTTCTAAAATGGTCGGCGACAGATGGCGAAAAAATGGCCAAGGATCTCCAATATGCGCCCCTGCCGGAGAGCGTCCAGCAGCGCGTTCTGAAGCGAATCGACGAGATCAAAATGTAACGTAAGGACGCATGGAGATCGCCATACCTCCAGCAGTCGCACCGGATGATCCGCGATCGGTAGCCCGCGCGATGGCGCCCCCCTCGCGCTTTGGAGACAAGGCGTTCGAGTGGCTCACGTTAACGATGGCGATGGCGGTGGTCGTGCTCGTCATTCTGACTGGATGGCAGCTCTGGCTTGGATCGTCACTGGCTATCCAAAAGTTTGGATTCCATTTCCTCACTACGTCCACCTGGGACCCGGTCGCGGAGCAATTTGGCGCGCTCCCATTTATTTACGGGACACTGGTTTCTTCCCTGATCGCCTTGGTCATTGCCGTCCCATTGAGCATCGCGACTGCGGTTTATCTTACGGAACTTGCGCCGCTCTGGATTCGCCAGCCACTCGTTTCCTTGATTGAAATGCTGGCCGCAATCCCAAGCGTAATCCTGGGGTTGTGGGGCATCTTTGTCATGATCCCGTGGTTGCGAGATTATCCATTTCCATGGCTCAAACGAGTGTTCGGGTGGACGCCATTCTTTAGTGGGCCGATCTACGGAACCAGCATGCTCGCCGGCGGAATCATCATCGCCATTATGATTTTGCCAATCATCACGTCGGTCTCGCGCGAAATTTTGCGCAGCGTTCCAGATTTGCAACGCGAGGCCGCCTACGCACTGGGTGCCACACGCTGGGAGGTGACCCGGATCGCGGTTCTGAGTTACGCCAGGAAAGGATTGTTCGGCGCTGTCATTCTCGGTCTCGGGCGTGCGCTGGGCGAAACGATGGCGGTTACGATGGTCATCGGCAACACACCGCAGATCGCAGCTTCACTTTTCAAGTCCGGCTACACGCTTGCCAGCGTAATCGCCAATGAGTTTACCGAAGCTACCACCGACATTTATCTTGAAGCGTTGTTCGAGATCGGGCTGGTCCTTTTCGGCGTTACGATTCTGGTGAACCTGATCGCCCAACTTCTTCTCAAAACCATGACAACGACGACATCGGCAACGCGCGCCGTGCAATAATGATGAATTCCAGCCGAGCAGACAATCATCACTGGCGCAAGGTCAAGAATGTGCTGGCTTCGACGACGACCTTTGTTTCCGCGTTGCTGGTGATCGCGCCGCTGGCTTTGGTCTTTTTTCATCTTCTCGTCAACGGCGCGAGCTCAGTGAACTGGGCTTTTTTCACGCATCTGCCGAAGCCGGTTGGTGAGGCGGGCGGCGGAATGGTGAACGCAATTGTCGGATCACTGGAGCTGCTCGCACTTGCGTCGATCATTGGAATCCCAATTGGCGTGTTGGGCGGGGTTTATCTTGCTGAATACGGGCCGGCCCGCGTGAATTGGGTGCTGCGTTTTGTCGCCGACGTGCTTAACGGCGTTCCATCGATCACGTGGGGCGTTGTCGTGTACGGGCTTGTTGTGTTGCGTTTCAAAGGCTTCTCCGCTTACGCCGGCGGTCTCGCATTGGGCTTGATCATGATCCCGCTCATTCTGCGCACGACTGAGGAAGTGATTCTGCTGGTGCCAAACGGATATCGTGAGGCTGCCCTCGCCCTCGGTGTCGCTCGCTGGAAAACGATCGTGCACATCGTAATGAAGACAGCGTCCAAGGGGATTATCACTGGCATTCTGCTGGCGTTGGCACGGGTCGGCGGCGAGACCGCGCCGCTGCTTTTCACCGCTTTTGGGAACCGCTTTTGGAATCACAGTTTGAGTCAGCCGATCGCCGCGCTCCCGCTACAGATTTTTACTTACGCCATCTCGCCCTACGACGATTGGCA
>QHOM01000300.1 GCA_003218785.1 Verrucomicrobiota bacterium | reverse complement strand
GACAGGCTCGGGCTTCTTAGTCGCGTCCGTTTTTTCCAGCTCCATGCGCTGGAGCACCACGACTCCGGGACGCGCCGCAGACACGCGCGCGTTGAGCTCGAATGTCACGCCGCGCGCCCGCATCCGTTCCAGCGCGTAGTCGGCCAGGGAAGCGCTCAACTCCGGCAAAATGCGTTCACGGGAGTGAACGAGCACGATGCGCAGATCGTCCACGGACAAGTTCGGGTAATCCGCGAGCATTCCACGGGCGAAATCATTCAACGCGCCCACCAGTTCGGCTCCGGAGAAGCCACCGCCGGCGACGACAAACGTCAAGAGCGCCCGGCGACGCGCGGGATTCGGTTCCGCGTCGGCACGGTCGAACGCATCGATAACGTGATTGCGGATGCGGATCGCGTCGGCCAGCGTTTTGAACTCGAGCGCGTGCTCGGCAATGCCATCGCCCGGCGGCAAACTGGAAACCGCACCCAATGCGAGAACGAGATGATCGTATGGCAGCGTCTCCTCGCGGTCGGACAACTTGATGCGACGGTTCTCGAGATCGATGCCGGCGACCTGCGCGCGCACGACCCGGGTGCGATGCAAGCTACTGCGCAAAGGCGTGGAAATATGTGTCGGCTCCAGGCTGCTGGCGGCCACTTCGGCCAGCATCGGTGTAAAAAGGAGCGCGTTGGTTTCACTGACGAGCGTGAATGCAACACTTGGATCGTCGCGAAATTCTTTCTCGAGGTTTATGGCCGTGGTCACCCCCGCGAAACCGCCGCCGAGGATGACGACGCACGTTTTTACCTCTGGCGATACGGGCTCGGGCGGTGTCGGTGTAGCGCCGAACAGACGCTCGGCCAGCCGCACAGCACCGGTCGTGAGCAATCCTAGCGCGAATCCGAAAAGCAACCACCCGACAAGCGCCGGAAAGAGCCCACGCATACCCTCGGCCGTCCAGTGCGGCGTCTGGCCAGCGAGCAGCGGCAGGAGAATAACGTTCACCGCGCCCCAGATTGGCAGGCCGAAGGCGGCAGCCGTCATCGCGCGGTCGGCGGCGGCGCCAGCGTCGCGGGTCGGCAGCGACAAAGCCAACGCGTAAGCCGTTCCCAACACTGCTCCGACGACAAGGCCGAGGGAAATGTTGCCAAACCCACCCACCAACAAGATCCCGCAAAGCAGGCCGCAGGTGAATCCAGGCAGAGCGCGCCGTAATATCGGCACTACACGTCCTCCACTCTAGATCGAACGCGATGCAGACCGCGGATCGCAATGTTCGTGATCGTGAGAGATGTAGTTCGACATGCGAATTTAAATGAGACGATTAATTACAAGATTTCCTTGCACTTGTCCATACAAGGTTGCCTTGCGCTTGCCTGCCTTGGCGAATTTCATCTTTTGTTTTTGTATCCGGCGAGTCAGTATTGTCTCGTTCTCTATCACCGCAATGAAGGATCTCTACGTCTCTCTCTTTTGATATGCCTAACACATTGCATCGTTCAACGGATCGGAGTCACTGGCTTAGGACGCTTACCTGGGGCTTCATTGCTGGCGTAATGGCGGGGCTCGCCATGCTCTTAACGATGGCACTTCTTCGCCTGTTTCTCGGATGGCCCACGCCGACGGAACTGATCTTTGATCGGCTTTTGGCAAGTGATTGTCGCGGGACTGGGAGGCGTGCTCTATGCGTTTTATCTAAGGCGGCGTGACCGACACGGTAGCGCGCAAAGCGTAGGCAGTTCGTTGTTCGACGCGCGCGGCTGGCCCTTGATAATTCCTGGCGTGTTAGCTGCGACGATCCTCTTCGTCGCCTTGCTTTGGCCTACGCTCTCCACCAATTACCGCGGCTTTCCGCCAGGCATCGCGCATCTAATCGCCGCGCTCGAGATGCTAATTTCTTTTTCGGTCTGCGGTATCGGGATCATGTTTTTCTACGGCCTGCTAAGTAGACCGCCACATGCTATAACTGCGGGCGAGACAGCGACACTGGTGGGCCGATCGGTTGGTCGCCGTCGTTTCGTCGCGCTCGGAATTGGCGCGGCTGTCGCGCTCGCTCTTGGCAGCACTTTGCGCCGGCTTTTTCGGATGGGCACGTTTAGTTATGACGGACGACAGTACGGCGGACCGAAGGTGCAGAAAATCACGCCGATTCGTCCGGACGACGAATTTTATCAAGTATCAAAAAACCTCGTTGATCCCGACGTTGCGCGGGATTCGTGGCGTTTGGACATTGTCGGGCAAGTTGAAAACCCGCGTGTTTATTCGTTTGCCGACCTTGCCGCGATGCCAGCTGTCGAGCAGGAAACGACCTTGCTTTGTATATCCTACGGAGTTGGCAGCGGCCTTTGCTCAAACGCTATTTGGAAAGGCGTCCCGCTGCCGACATTGCTCGCGCAGGTAAAACCGAAGCCTAACGTCACCACCGTTCTCTTTCGCGCAGCCGACGGTTATTACGAGACGTTTCGGTTCGCGAAGGCGATGGAGCCAACCACGCTTGTCGCCTACGAAATGAACGGCGAGCCGCTACCGCGGCGGCATGGTTTTCCGTTACGCCTGATCGTGCCAGGCCTTTACGGCGAAAAGAATCCGAAGTGGCTTACCCGCATCGAGCTATTGGATGAAGCCGATGGCCGCCTGCACCGGCGTCACGGCTGCGGGTTTTACAAAGAGCAGGGCTGGGGACGCCAGGGCGACGCGATCCCAACCCACAGTCGCTTCGACGCGCCTCAAGTTAAGGGCGATCATTTCGAAGCGCCGTTCCAAGTTGGGAAACCCATCGAGCTACGGGGGATGGCTTTCGGTGGGGACCGCGGGATCTCCCAAATTGAGCTGGAGCCTTTGGAGCTATCAATGGACGCCCGACGAAGAAGGTGAAACCGGACTGGTAGTTCGCGCTACCGATGGGGACGGCAAACTTCAAATCAGCGAATACCGCGACCAAGTCCCGGACGGCGCCACCGGGCTTCATCGCGTTCGGGCGATCGTGGAGAAAACGTAGGGGATTACACCGGCCAAACACTGCTTCTCATCCAATTCAAAGTCAGTTGTTCGCCACACCGATACTTATCTCTCGCGGCTTCGGCACTGTGGTTCTTTCATATCACCAGTCAATGGTTCCTGCTTCGCTGCACGCCAAATAATATTAGAAAGCCGGGCCGCGTGACAGTCTTCGCCCGACTGTTGTGCAAGAATTTGTGCAAGAATGGCCGCCTTTCTGCCCTACCCAGCATACGAGTCGCTAAATCACGAATTTGCGCAATTTACCTGGGAAAACTCGGTTGAATTGACGTGCGGAGACAAGCAAAGAAATCGCAAAAATCTCAATTTTAAGTCCGTTGCGTCTGCCATTTCGCCATGGAAAGAGATGCAGGCTCAGAATCGCGTAGTCTCAAGTTTCTCGATGAAATCGTAGATTCGATTGCCAGGCGGTCGGGTCGGAAAGAGTTCCTGCAACTGTACCTTTAGCACTTCTGCTAAATAGAGAAGCGTCTTGTCATCCACATACGAAA
>QHOM01000062.1 GCA_003218785.1 Verrucomicrobiota bacterium | reverse complement strand
TTGATTCTGCTTTCTCAGTTCGGGACTTTGCTGTTTGGCGCGCGGGAAATCGAGTTCCACTAGCACCAGATTCTCGCGCGCGTAATCTTTAAACTGCGATTGCGACAGGATCTCCTTGTCGAACTTCTTGCACCAGCCGCACCAGTCCGAGCCAGTAAAATCGAGCAGCAGGAATTTGTTGCTCGCCTTCGCCTCTTGCTGCGCTTTCTTATAATCATTTAGCCAGTCAGACTCGGCGCGAGCGAGCAACGCCGTGAGGAAAACGCACGCTGCGGCTGCGAAAAGAATCAAACGATGGTTTTTCACGCCACCATCTTGAACCGGATTGCGGCTCGGCGCAAGAACGGTACAAACGCACCGTCGGCGCGGGAATTATTCTTCTCGCAGTGCCGCAGATAGCCCGGCGCGGAAACGCCGGGCTATAGACGGATCTGGGATCTAGCGCAGATGCTTCGAGACGAGCTTGGTCATCTCGAACATGCTCACCTGGCTCTTACCATTAAATACCGGCCTGAGTGAGTCGTCCGCGTTGATCATGGTTCTTTTCTTTTTGTCCTGACAACCGTGCTTCTTGATATAGTTCCAAAGCTTCTTTGTAAGCTCGGAACGTGGTAGCGGCGTTGACCCGACAATGGCAGCAAGCTTATCGTCAGGTTGGACCGGTCTCATGAAGGCGGGATTCGGTTTGCGCTTGGAAGGTTTCTTTTTGGTTTTCGGCATGGAGGCTGATTAACGTTTCGCTCGCAAGAGAGCAATACTAATTTTGAGCAAACGAAAAAAAATATTGCTAGGCCGCCCGACGGACGGCCACGGCCGCCATATCGTCTGGCAAAGCATCCTTGGCATTATCTGGCGCCGCTTGAGTTAATATCCCCTTGAGCAGCGCGTCGGCGCTGGGCGCAGAGTGATCCAGCATTTTCTCCAAGCACTCTGGAGTCAGACGACGCCGTTCGCCTTTCGGCCCGCCAAACAAGCCGTCCGTATAGAGAAGAAAAGCGTCCCCTGATTCAAAGTTGGTCGTGCATTCTGTAAATTCTGGATGCTCGAGTAAACCCAAGGGGGGCGCGATCGAGGCGATTGACTCCGTCGCACCGCTGTGGCGTACGACCAGGAGCGGAGGGTGACCCGCGCCCACCACAGTCGCGCGTCCACTTGCGGAATCAAGCGCGACACACATCGCCGTCATAAAGGAGCGTGCGCCAAAAATACTGCGGAAATCATTGTTCACCGTTTCCATTACCGTCGCTGGCGCGTCGTGTTCCACGCTGCCATGATGGAAAAGAAGTTTTGCCAGAGTGGTAAGTAGCGCAGCAGCGGCCCCGTGGCCGGTGCCATCTGCAATCCAAAACAAAATCCGGCCGTCTTTCATGGGCAGCCAACCGTAGATGTCACCGCCTACCTGGATTACGGGACGATAGCACGCGGCAACTTGCCAACCGGGCAGCACCGGCGGCTTTTGCGGGATCAGTGATTGTTGCGTCAAGCGGGCGGCGGCCAGATCGCGCTCAAGATTGCGACGCCATTCTTCGAGCTCATCGTTTTGCCGCTCTAATTGGCGTCGCATGGAGCGCAGGCGAAGCTGGGTCTCAATTCGTGCCCGCAACACTGCGGAATTGATTGGCTTGGTCACAAAATCATCTGCGCCAGCCTGCAAACAACATACCTCGCTTTCTTCACTTCCGTGCCCAGTCAACATAATCACCGGAATCTGCGCGACGGCCGGATCGTTGTCCGAGCGAAGGCGCTTTAGCACCTCAGCGCCGTTTAGCTCCGGCATATCGAAATCAAGCAGAAGAAGTGAAGGCAATTTAGCGTGAATTATTTGTAACGCTTGGGCTCCGCCCTCACACTCGCGGCAGGCGTAACCCGCGGACGCCAGCAACTGCGCCAGGATCTTGCGACTCATGGCGTCATCGTCTACGACCAAAATCTTTGCACGGAGGTTATTTGACATCTTTTCTTTGGATTCGGATGAAAAGCGGCCGGCCATCGTATTCATGTCGATCTTTGTCAAAGCATCGCGGGTTTGAAGAGGAAGACGATTTAGTGATTGGCAACGAGTCGGACTGCGGATAAGTTTGTGACCCTCACTTATGAAATTCTCACTGTCGCTTGCCTTACTCACCGCCTTCTTTATCGCCGCATGCAGTGAAGAGCCGCCCCCGCAACCCACCCGCCATCGCGTCGCGAATTATCCGGGAGCCGGGGCCGAGGAATATCCGCCGCCGCAACAGCCGTTCAATCCAAATGGACCCGTTCAGCCCACGGGGACGCCGCCGGTGGAGACTGCAGCCCCACCTCCTCCAACGAAGGCTGCGCCCACGAAAGTCGCAAAGGGAGATTATCCGTACGGAATTCCTGTTCCCGGCAAACCTCACTTGGTGGAAAGTCCTTATTCGCCTGGCAAATACGTCGATGTGGAAGGATTCCCTCCGGGAACGGAAGTGAAGGACCCGTACACCGACAAGATCTTTCTCGTTCCGTAATTTTGCGGGCGCCGGTTGCGGCTGGCAAGATTGACCCGAGGAGTCTGCGGGATTTTGCTTCAGCGGAGCAACGTTGGACAACTACGTGTTATATCCGATGCTGATCGTCGCGCGCGCCTGACGCGCTCGCTTCGCAAAAGATATCACAATTCGTCTATGGAATTACGGATCAAACGGGCACCTCGAATCGATATCGAAATCACGGTACCGGGCGACAAAAGCATTTCGCATCGTGCGGTAATCATTGCTGCCTTGTCAAATGGTGCATGCACCCTGCATGGTTTTCTCCCTAGCGACGATTGCATGCATACAGTGAACGCCATGCGCGCTCTAGGTATTAAGATCGAAGAGCCCCAGCGTGACACGCTGATCGTCCATGGGAAAAAGCGCGTTCTTACACCGCCCAAAAAGGAAATCGATTGCGGAAATTCGGGCACGACCATGCGGCTTCTCGCTGGTCTGCTTGCCGGGCAGACATTTGAGAGCCGCCTCGTCGGCGACGCGGGGCTCTCGCGACGTCCGATGGATCGCGTGATCGCGCCGCTTAGTAAGATGGGTGCAAATATTCTTGCAGAAGGGCCGGAACAGACGCCACCACTCCGCATCCGTGGCGGCTCCTTGCGTGGAATTCACCATCGTCTGCCCATTGCGAGCGCACAGGTTAAGAGTGCCTTGCTGCTGGCGGGTCTTTTTGCCAAGGGCAGAACCACTGTCGACGAGCCATTGCCGACCCGAAACCATACAGAGGTGTTGTTTAATTATTTTCTTGTGCGCGCGGCAACGGATGGCGAGGGGAGCGTCACTGTCTTCGGCGATCAAGTTCCGGAGTCACGCGACTTTACAATTCCGGGCGATATTTCCTCGGCAGCTTTTTGGCTAGTTGCCGCGGCGGCACAGCCGCGAGGTCATTTGCTGGTGAGCGAGGTTGGTCTAAACGATACGCGAACGGCGTTACTTGGCGTGTTGCTGCGAATGGGTGCACAAGTGCGCGAGGCCATCGAAGATGTCGATCAACTTGAGCCGCGGGGAGTCGTGGAGGTTACGGGGTTCCCCCTCAAAGGCACCGTTATTCAGGGCAGAGAAGTGCCGCAGCTTATTGACGAACTGCCGATCCTCGCAGTCGCAGGCGTCCTGGCAAATGGCAAAACGATTATTCGCCATGCCCAGGAATTGCGCGTGAAAGAAACCGATCGCATTGCCGCGATCGCGCACAATTTGCGCACTATGGGTGCACAGGTCACGGAAACGAATGATGGCCTCGAAGTTCATGGTCCGGCGCCTCTGCATGGGGCGCGCGTGGCGAGCTTCGGCGATCATCGCATCGCGATGGCGTTTGCCATCGCAGGTCTGTTCGCTGAAGGTGAAACCATTGTTCAGGATGCCGAGTGCATTCGTCAATCTTATCCGGGATTTGGAACCGTGTTGAACGAGTTCACCAATCCGAAACGGATGCAAATAAGCACGCCGGTCATCGGTTCATTCACTCCGACTCCGGTCAAGGAAACATGATCCATGGTAGCCGCTTCGCTGCCTGCTGCGCCAAATCCCGCGACTGCGGGAGAAGGCGGGTGCTAAGCGCGGCGCTGAACTGATCAAGCAACACCGGGTTGCGTCGCCCTCAGGGCGACGGCTACAGTTGATCCGCGTTGTATTTATGTCTTCGAATCGGCAATCTTTTCATCGGGTCGTTGCCATTGATGGCCCGGCTGCCTCCGGAAAAAGCAGTGTCGCGCGAGAGCTTGCCCAGCGACTCGGCTTCGCCTATGTCAATTCGGGTGCGATTTATCGAGCGATCACCTGGCATATATTGCAAAAGGGGATAGATGCGGGAGACAGAGACCGGGTCACCCAAACTGCCGAGTCTGCCGAGATCACTTGCTGCCTCCAAGACAACGAATCGCGCATCTTTATCGATAATGTCGATCCAACCGATTACTTGCGTGAGGATCGCGTGAACGAAAGTGTCTCCCGCGTTAGCAGCGTTCCGCGAGTCCGCCGAATTGTTGAGCAGAAAATGCGTGAGTACGCGCGCAGTCACGACTTGGTTACGGAAGGCCGGGACATCGGCTCGGTCGTTTTTCCAGACACACCCTACAAGTTTTATATCGTTGCTTCGCGTGAAGTGCGTCTGCGGCGTCGCGCCGCGCAAGGGCAGCGCGACGAAATTACCATGCGTGACCACGCTGATTCTTCACGGCTTGTCTCACCGCTCGTGCTCGCGAAAGATGCCCATGTTATCGACACGTCGCATCTTACGATCGAAGGAGTCGTCAGCGAGGTCGTTGCACGACTAAAAGAAATGGGTCTCAAGGTCTCTGCCTGACTCCATCGCTTCGCCGCTCCAACGATGAATTTCTATTACTGGCTCGGTTATCATTTTTCTCGCCTCGTTGGCGGGTTGTTTTTTCGTCTTCGTGTAATTCATCGGGAGCGCATGATTCAAAGCGGTCCGGTAATTCTCGCGATGAACCACCAGAGTTATCTCGATCCGCCGCTTGCCGGCATTACATGCGATCGCGCGATTTATTTTCTGGCGCGGCGAACCTTGATGGAAGTACCGTTACTTGGCTGGCTTTTGCCCAAACTGAACGTAATCCCAGTTAATCAGGAGGGGATCGACCGCAGCGCGCTTAAAGCCTTGATTCGTGTTCTCAAGTCCGGGAACGGCGCACTGGTTTTTCCGGAAGGCTCGCGGACGCTCGACGGCAATTTGCAGCCCGCCGAGCCGGGATTGGGACTCGTGATCGCAAAGACCCTCGCCCCGGTCGTGCCGATGCGGATCTTTGGTGCGCACGAGGCCTTGCCGCGTGGCGGTGGTGGTTTGCACTTTGTGCCAATCACCATCGTGATCGGAGAACCGATTTTTTTTACGGTGATCGACCTCAAATCGCGAGAGAAGAATCTCTATGGGCAACTAAGCCAGCGCGTCATGAATGCAATCGCTGCGCTTGAATTGAAGTGATAGGATTTGCGCGCGCAAGACCGACGTCGATACTTCCAGGGTGAATTCGCTACAGCCGCGTCGCGAAAAAGTTCGATCGTCCCGAGCTCCAAAGAGCGCTGTTGTGCTAATTCTCATAATTGTTGGATCAATGGTGCTGTTGGCCGTTTACGCCAATATTCAGCATTTTCGACGCGACAAAGTCGAAACGGTCATCGTGAGACCAGCAACTTCACCAACGGCGCGGACGCATTAGCTTTTGACCGACGTCCCCTGGTATTCCTTTGGTTTCTCCCGGCTCCCGAGGAAGTCGACATCGCTCACGCGCTGCGCCTAAAATCGGCAAGTGAATTTGGGTTTTGCGCGGCGAGCTTGCGAGCGTATTCGAGTGTGTCGATAGAATCCACCGTTTTGTCGCGCCGGATCGCTTTGATTCTTGGGAAACGCAGCGCGAGCCCACTAGCGTGGCGCGTGCTCGGCTGAATTGAATTGAACGCGACCTCGAGCACAATATCCGGTTTCACTTCACGGTACCGGCCATGATCCGCGATGGTGTTCTGTTTGAAGTGCTCGGTTAATTCTGCAATCTCCACGTCAGTCAATCCGCTATAGGCTTTGCCAATCGGCAAAAGCTCACCCGTCTCTTGGTCGCTCACGGCAAACGTGTAATCGCTCAGCACATTATTGCGTTTGCCATGGCCAAGCTCGGCGACGACGACCACCACATCCAGCGTCGCCAGCTCTTTTTTGAGTTTAAGCCAAAACATTCCGCGAGTGCCTGGTAAATAAAAGCTTTCCGGATCTTTAATCATGAGACCTTCGTTCAAGCGCCGCCGTGCCTGTTGAAAAGTTTGCTCGATCTCAGCCGCGGAATGCGCGGGCATTACTTGCACAATTTGAAAGTGCCGCGGTAATTGCAAACCGCCAAGCCATTCGCGCCGCTCGCGCAGCGGAGTTTTCAATAGCGAACGTCCGTTCAGCCAAAGAACATCAAAGATGACGAAAGCAACCGGCACATCTGCCGCGGCTCCCTCGAATAAATCCGCGCCATCACTCTTGCGACCCAGCCGCCTTTGCAAATCGAAAAAGGTGAGCCTGCGACCTTCTCCGAAAGCGATAATTTCGCCATCGACAATCAACTCTTGTGTGAAATTCCTGGCCTGCTCCGTCAGTTCCGGAAATTGATCGGTGATGGGCCGTAAATCGCGCGAAAAAATTTCCACCCGCTTTGTGGTGCGATGAAGTTGCGCGCGAATACCGTCGAACTTGTCTTCCACATAAACTGTAGGGGCGGCTGTGCCTTCCGCAGAATTGTTCCCTTTAACAAACCGTTCCCACACTGCTTCCGCTGTTGGCTCGGGAGTCGCCAGCATGCACTTGATTGGACGAAAGATCGATAATTCCGCACGGTGCAGCTCCTTTGCGCAAGCGAGCGCTGCGGTCGTGCCGATATCGCCGAGTAGCATGTTGACTTCCTTCACGTCGTCCAGCGGCGCGTCGAAGGCGCGGGCAATTGCTTCCTCCACGAGACCCTCCCGCAAGCCAATGCGCAAGTCTCCCGTGAGAATCTTGACGACGTACTGAGCCTCGCGCGCGGAAAGTCTGACAAGGCGTGATCGCAACAACTCAGTCTTCGGAATGGGTCCGCGGGTCCTATGCAATGCCTCGAAGAAATTGCGCGATTGCTTGAGCGTGAATGGTTCAGCGCAGGTGCGTTCATCCAGCGTTTCGAAGGCGGTTTTGCCCGCATCTCCGTGCCCGCCGGCAATGCGGTGGAATCGTGCGTCACTCAATTTCGCCGCTGCCATCATCGCGCGGTAGATGATCGATCCTCCTATTTGCAATGTGCGCAGATCGCTCTGGGCAAAAGCGTGGCCCGTAAAATAAATCGCCGCAATGGGAAGCTGCTTTTGATCGAGCCTCCGCAAGTAATTTGCAAGCAAGCGGATTTTTTCCAACTTTGCGGCAGTCGCGGCAATGGTTTCGCCAACATTGGCAAATGTCGCGAATTCGGAGTGGGGAGCGGTCGCCGCTGCGGACCTGTCTGCGGCACCCTCCCCGCAAACTGCCCGCGCGCTAATCGTTCCAAGGCCAATCGGAGAGGAGCCGATTGATGAACGCGAGTCGCGTGCCAGAGTCTCCAATTGCAGCTCGAGCTGATTTTCTTTCGTCAGCGCCCAGGCCTCGACGCCGTGTTCGCGCAAATCGCGGGCAAACTCTGCGGCGAAACCATGGAGGGTGAACACGCGCCGGGGCTGTACGAGATCGACGTAGCGAACCAAATCGTTGTAGTCAGCATGATCCGAGAGAGGAAAAGCCGCGTCAACTTGGTAGCGATAGACCGCGTTCGCATCGACTGCCCAGCCGCTAATCATTGCGACGCGTTTGCGCGGAATACTTTCCAGCATGCGCGATCGATTTGCGCTCGGTGGGCAGATGAGAACTTTTCCCGCGACATCATTCGCGTTGTAGCGAACGTATTTGCAAAACAGTTGGCCGAACTGCTCGTAAATACGCGTCATCTGATAGACCGAGCCGTGTAGCATGGGCGTCAGTCCCGCTCCCTTGAGCGAGCACAGGATCTCCTGCGCTTTGCCTAACGAGTAACCAAGGAGCACCGGCACGTGGCCATCATCGATTGTTTCGCGGCAGAAAGTGACAATTTGGTCGATAACTTGTTCCGTTGGCGGAAATCGATAGCGCGGCAGGCCAAACGTCGTCTCCATGACGAGTGTATCGGCTTTGTGCCATTCCGCCTGCTCAGCGGATTTCCCCGGCCGCAGTTTGAAATCCCCCGTGTAAAGAAGCGTCTCGTCACCGGCGAAAACGAAACATTGTGCCGAACCAAAGATGTGACCGGCGGGCAATAACATGAGATCGAGGCGACGCACCGTTCGTCTTTCACCGAAGGGCAGGACATGCTCTATTCGCTCGCCCGCAAGCCGACTCTGCATCAAACGCGCTGTCCGCTCGGAAACAATGATCTCATTGTGCGGCGCAATGTGGTCGCTGTGCGCATGTGAAACGAAGGCGCAGCCTTTTGCATCCCAGGGGTCGAGCCACAAATCGTGCTGCGGCAAATAAACGCCGCGCTCATAACGAACATCAATCACGGGGAAAATCTAGGCGTGAAACATGGCGAGCGAAACCTGTGCATCGTTTCGTCCGCTCGTCTATGGACTTATTTGTTCTATACGACCTATGTTGACACGTTGCGCGTGAGCCGGTTTCATTATAGAGATGAAATTTATCGCTGCAGTGGCCGGGTTGATCATTATCGGGAGCGGGTTAGCCCGGGCGACGGAAGAACCAAGGATCCTCGAAAAAGTGACACCGCTCCCGGTCGTGCTGAGCAAAGATTTCGAGTTTCGAAAAACGAAGCTTTTCTTTCTGAGCGAGATAGGGCCGAAGCGAGGTCAAACTGCGCGACAGACGACGAGCGCGCTTAGCCCGAAAGCCCTTTCCGGTTCTGCACCAAGCCAGAAGACGGCGACGCTTCAGGACGCCCCCATTACCTTTGAGCGGCAATACCGGCTGTTCGGCGCCGTAACGAAGCTCGATCAACACCAACGTTGCGGCGATTACTTCGATTTCTTTTGGCGCACCAAGCGGCCAGCTGATCTCACAGTGCGTCTGGAGTATCGCCAGGAGAAATTGCACGAACAGGTTCAGGCGCAGGAAATTTCTTATCGAAACGTGCGCGGCACTCACAAGACAGAGTTCAAGGTCATTGGTGACGATTATTTTGACGACGGGCGAGTGATTGCCTGGCGATGTCTGTTAATCGAAGACGGGCGGATCGTGGCGCAAAACCGTTCCTACATGTGGGAGTAAGGCAAGACCCGCTGTCTTGGAAAGAGAGGCTCTTTGACTTCTCTATTTGGAATCAATTCCTGGAGTTTTCCCGGATGTGGGACAGGTTTGACAGCATGCCTCTCGATCTTGTATTGTTTACAGAGCAAACGTGGAGTCATCGATTCAAGTAGGGGTAAGCGGTCCGACCGTATGGGTGAAGATAGAGGGAAAAGGTAGTTTCCTGAACAGCGGCCACCTCAAGGAGTTCGCGCGCGAGATGTTGGACCGCGGGTATCGCGAGTTTGTGGTTGATTTGGCGGATTGCGTGATGATGGATTCCACATTCATGGGAACGATGGCCAGCGTGGCATTGCGCTTGAAGGAACTTGGCCGCGGTCATCTTCACGTTGTTCACTGCGCGGATCGCAGCCGGGAACTGCTCTTCGGGCTGGGCTTGGATCAAATATTCGATATTCATGCCAATGGTGCGACTGCACCGGAATGTGAGGCGTTCGAGCGCGTTTTCAGGGACCAGTCGCGAGAGAGCAAGAAAAAGGAGCAAACGGAAACGATGCTGGAAGCGCACGAGGCTCTTTGCGAGGCGGCCCCGGAAAATCTCTTTCGCTTTAAGGACGTTCTCGATTATTTAAAACAAGACCTTCATCACGAGACGCCTTCGAAGTAAGCTGGCCCCTGCATGATGTGGCCGACATTCAGGTCGAAGAAACGCTTGTTTTCGATTTCCTGCATGGGCTGGGCGAGGCCTTCAGGGAAACCATTCGACCTCAGGAACTACACCGGCTCATCGTCGAGGGTGCGACGCGAATTCTCGACGCGCACGGTGGCGCGCTTTATGTGACCGATCGCACGGGCGCAAAACTTACTCCAGCCTTTATCTCCAAGGGCTGCCCGCCGCTGGTAGATGTTCCAGCAGATATTTTGCAACAAGCAGCTGCTACTCCCATCGCCCTAGAGAGTTATCTGCGACTGCACTCGATTGTTCCGGGTGAGGGGATAATCGGACGCGTCTGGCAAACCGGACAGCCCGTTTGCTTGAACGAGTTCTCAGAAGCGCCTGAGTTGGCGAAATTGCGCGACAGCGCGTTTGGCACTGCGTCGGTAATGGCCTCATCACTGCGGTACGGAAATCAGGACCTGGGTGTTCTCGCCCTCGCCAATGGTCCCATAGGTCCGGCATTTTCGCAGGGCGATTTCGTCGTTTTTAAATCGATCGCCGAGCAGTCCGCTTTTGCCCTCTACAACGCCATCATCTACTCGATGGCGAACGAAAAGAAGCGCCTCGATCACGATCTCGAAATCGCACGGGACATTCAGCGTATTTTGCTTCCAGCCGAAGCGCCGGCCATCAACGGATTTCAGATCAGCGGCATTAGTGTGCCCGCCCGCCAAGTCAGCGGCGATTATTTTGATTACATTCATGTCGATGACGAACGGCTCGGTGTGGCGATCGCAGACGTTTCGGGCAAAGGCGTTCCGGCCTCGCTAATCATGGCGATTTGCCGCAGCGTGTTGCGCGCCGAGGCGGCGCGGAATCCGTCTCCGGCTGATGTTTTGCGAAAAGTAAACCGGCAACTTTATCCCGACATTAAGGAAGACATGTTCATTAGCATGGCCTATCTCATTCTGAACCATGAGCGCGATGGCGATGGCGTCACCCTC
>QHOM01000061.1 GCA_003218785.1 Verrucomicrobiota bacterium | reverse complement strand
TTGCGAACAAGATCGGGACTTATCTGAAGGCGTTGGCGGCGAGGGATAATAATATTCCTTTCTATGTGGCGCTGCCTTCGTCTTCGCTTGATTGGAAGATGCGGGACGGGTTGAAAGAGATCCCGATCGAAGAGCGCGGCGCGGAAGAAATAAAGCATGCTGACGGGTGGCTGGAAGGACGACAGGTGAACGTGTGCGTTACGCCGGAAGGAAGTCCGGCCGCAAACTACGGGTTCGACGTTACACCTAGACATTTGGTGACCGGACTGATTACCGAGCGAGGCGTGTGTGAAGCGAACGAGAAAAGTATCCGCGCGCTTTTTCCCGAGCACGCGCCGTGAGCGAATACATAAAGTTCACGTGCGAACACTCGGCTACAGAGATCAGTCCGTTCGGCGGTTTTGCCGAATTGAACGCATACCGGCGGAAACTTCTCCAGCTCCGACTAATCGGTGTGGACGCAAATGGCATTGGGTTCGGCAACGTGAGCATAAGGGACGGCCCGACCAACAATTTTTACATCACAGGTTCGGCGACGGGCGGAATACCCGAACTGACACTGGCGGATTGCGCAAGAGTGGTGGCTTACGATTTCAAAAGGAACTGGCTCCGATGTGAGGGGTCCGCGATTGCTTCATCCGAGTCGCTGACGCACGCCGCGGTTTACGAATCGGATGCAAAGGCCGGGGCGGTTATTCATTGCCACGACTCAAAGTTATGGGAAGCCCTTCTAAATCAAGCTCCGACAAGCTCGAAGGCCGTTGAGTACGGGACACCCGAGATGGCGTACGAAGTAACGCGTCTCTTCAAGCTTACCGACGTGCAAAGCAGAAAGATTCTTGTCATGGCCGGACACGAAGGAGGCATTATAGCTTTCGGGAGAGACCTCGAAGAGGCGTTCGCCGTTCTCATGCGCGAGTGGAAGGAAAGCGGAAGATAGAGCCTAGTCTTACGCTGCCAGCTTCGGTTTAAGAAGCTCCGACAGCGACGTGGGCAGGTCGCCAGTTTGTCATGGAAAATGAATGATTCCTGGAGCCTTTTAGGGGGTTGGCGTAGGAGTGGCAGTCGGCGTAGCGGCCGGAGTGGGAGTCGGACTAACAACGACCACAGTAGTTGAGCTGGGTGTGCCTTCGTTGGGCTCTTTCCTATAGCTTATGAAGAGCGTTGCACCAACTACCGGTACCACTGTCGCTTGAGCCGGACCTGCTATTATCACTCGATTGATGCTTTCCGGCGGATTTTGCGAATCGGTCCCGGTGCTCAAATCGATCCGGCTAGCGGCGAGGACATTAGCCGTCCCACCAGTTTCATCAGTTAACGTCACTGTAAGCACGCCGCGATCGACGCCCCCTTCCTGCGTAAAATTCGTGACCTTAAGGAAGTGATTGTCGGGGACTGTGATTACCAGCGGCGAACTGGTGATGACTTTGCTTTTGAATTCCCCGGCAAAGACAAAGGTTGTGGCACCCAGAATACAAAAAGCAACCGTGCATCGGCCCAACAGAATTTTCATCCCTTACGATATACGCGATCAATGTGTAGGCGTGAAGCAAGATGTCAACCTCCCAGCCTCGTCTTTGCTTTCCGACCCGGCGCTTCACCTTTTAGTAAATTGACGGGTTAAACCATACGATCTTTTTCCCTCGGCAAGACGAAAAACAAACGTGCGACTCTCGCCTCAGTTTGAAAAAGCGTTGATATACGCCACGCGAATTCACGGCGGTAAACTGCGGAAGAAGACCAGGATTCCCTATATCGCGCATATTCTCGGCGTCACCGCAATCGCGCTGGAGTACGGTGCGAACGAAACGGAGGCAATCGCGGCGCTGCTGCACGATGCAGTAGAAGATTGCGGCGGCGCAAAACGACTGCGTGATATCGAGCGCAAATTCGGAAAAAAGGTTGCGAGAATAGTCGAGGGTTGCACCGACACCGACCAAATCCCAAAGCCGCCATGGTTGGATCGAAAGAAGGCTTACCTCGAACACGTCCGGCACGCGTCGATGTCAACAAAACTCGTGTCCGCTTCGGACAAACTTCACAATATCCGCGCGATCTTAATGGATTATCGCCAGGAAGGAGAGAGACTCTGGTCCCGATTCAATGGTGGTAAACAAGGCGCTCTTTGCTATTACCGGGCGCTCGTGAATGCCTTTAGTGGCAAACGCATTCAGCCGCTCGTACAGGAGATCGATCGCGCTCTGACCAAGCTTGAATTGCTCTCGAATAATGGAGAGCAAGTGCACCACACGCCAGCGCGAAAATAAAGCTGGCAGCATTTACGGCTGGCAGTTGCCCTGGCGAAAAGCTAGTCCTAGAGCTACCTTCGACATTATGAAATCAAGACGTAACTTCACCACCAGGCTCGTTCTGATTTTTGCTTTGGTTTGCGCAATTTCTGTCACGAGCGGTATCGCTCAGGGGGCTCCCCAAGGCGGTCGTCTCATTGTGGACAGAGCGCCGAATTTCGGATGGAATCTGGCTGTCCATCTCAAGATCGACGGCAGAGCCGTCGCGGACATTGTACAGGGGCGCCACTTTGACGGTTCCCTGCCAGCGGGACGCCATGTGCTGACTGCGTCGGCGGTGCCAGCCACCTATTTTCGGCCACCAACGTCTATACCGCTGACCGTTCGGCCAGGGCACATGTACGTATTTACGGCAGTATGGGATTCGGATGTCGTTGTTCTTCGTCCCCTATAAGCCAACTTTGAGAGCGAAAGCGCCACGTTCTCATTAGCAATATGATTACAGCTCGTACGCACCGGCGGCCGATTTAACCTGGCCGCGCGGGGAGAGATGTTTTCCTAAAGCAAACGCGACACCAGCTATTTGATCTTCGCGAGAATGCCCTCCATCTCTTGACGGTGGAAAGCACGCATGGTCTGACCCTTGACGTTGCCGAGCGCGCCGATCTTAAGTATGAAAGCGCTCACGGTCTCGTCATCCGGTGCGTCGAATAAGACCACGACGTCGTACGCGCCCATGGTCCAGAATTCTTCGACGATCTTCAGACCCATTTTTTCGGCCTCGGCCATCGCCGTGTCGCCTCGTTTGACGGTATCCTTGATGTTTCGGATTCCCTGATCGGTAAACTGAATAAGACTGATATATCTTGCCATAATGATCGTTCCTTTCGGCGGTTTTTACCTGGAAGATTATTCCAGATTTGCGGATGCGCAAAAAGGTTAAATCGCTACGGGTCTTCCTATACGAGTGCTCGCTGCGTGGCATGTATTGCCGGTTCTATGTCCTATCGATCATTCCCAAGGTAGTTTACGAGTGTAAAAACGGATGAGCCCAAAGTGGATCGGATTTGTTGGATTTGAGGGCGTCACCGCGTCAAATTTTGTCGTCCCCGCGGATATTTTTGCAGCTGCCGCTCTGGACGATGGTTATCGTAACCGGATCCCATGTTATCAGATTTGCACGATCGGTTTGAATCCCGAGCCCTTCCGAGCTGGATCAGGAATGATTTTTAAGGCGCAAGAGACGCTCCAAACAGCGCCCGATTTAGACACTGTCGTCATTCCCGGTGGCAAAGGATTGCACCAACCTGAAATCAGCGAAAAGATTTCGGATTGGATCGTAGAGCGTGCGAATCGGATGCGTCGTATCGCAGCTATCTGCACAGGCATCTACGGCTTGGCTTCAACGGGTTTGTTGGATGGGCGTGAAGTCACCACCCACTGGCGATTCGCCAACGATGTCGCGCGGCGCTTCCCAAAATTGCGTCTTGATCACAAAAGGCCACTTGTTAAAGACGGCCCGTTTTATACCTCTTCCAGTCTGACCGCGGCCATCGATCTTTCGCTCGATTTGATCGAAGAAGATTACGGACGGCATATCGCACTCTCCGCGGCACAGGAATTGGGGACGCCTCTGACACATCGGAATGGACAACACGAGTTTTGGAAGCCGTGCATATTTGACAGCCAGCCAACAGATCGGTTTGCAGAACTTGTCGCCTGGATTATGCGAAATTTGAACGGAGACCTTTCAGTGAATGCTCTGGCGCGGAGAGCCTGTATGTCACCCAGTCATTTTAATCGCGCCTTTAAAAGCGTATTTGGCAGCACGCCGGCTGACTTCGTAGAAAATTTACGTCTTAATGAAGCGAGGCGTCGCCTTTCCGTTCCGAAGAGGACTCTCGATACTATCGCCGCTTCCGTTGGTTTCTCAGACAGAGACGCATTTCGGCGCGCATTTGAGCGACGGTTTGGAGCAAAACCGCGGAACTATCTCAGCAAGTTCGGTTCTGCTTCCATGGCAATTCATTCGAACGGCGAGGTAGCAGCAGGATCGCAAACGCCAGAGGAGTGCCTGGCGCACGAGTCACACTGACGCAATCAAGCACGAAACGCGAAAAAGACCCGACTGTCGCAGGGCATGATTCAGATCCCTTCCGCTTTACTGAGTGCGGATGCGAGCCTGATGAGGCTCTCTCGGATTTGCGTCGGCGTCCAGGCCGCAAAACCGAAAATAAACGCTGGTTTGAGCTTCGCCTGAATGCAAAAAAATGATAACGGTGACGGCTTTACTCCGATTTCCAAGGTGACACGCCTGATAATTGGGAAGTCTTCCTCGCGCTTCAGCCAGGCGACGAAGTTCAATCCGGCTTCTGGAATCTGAAGAATGAAACGGTCACCGAGCAACTTGTTAAATTCGTCGATGAAGAAATCTCTTCGTTCCGAATACAGTTTCCGCATCCGTCTGACGTGGCTCAGGAAAAATCCCTCAGTGATGAATCGCGCCAGCGTGGCCTGATCAATCGCGGGTGAGTGTTGATCCATTGTGCTCCGGACCTTGACCAACGAATCGACCAACTGCTCTGGTGCAACGATGTAGCCCAGACGCAAAGAGGGATAAAGAATCTTACTCATCGTTCCGGAGTAAATCACGTGGCCGGAGTTATCGAGTCCCTGCAGGGAAGGGCGCGGAGGCCCAGCAAAGCGGAACTCGGCGTCAAAGTCGTCTTCGAAAATAAATGCGTCGTGAACACCCGCAAAATCGAGCAAGGCGGTCCGTCGCTCAAAACTCATCGTCATTCCAAGGGGAAATTGATGTGAAGGCGTTATGTAGATGACTCTCGGCAGCGGTTTTTGGGACGATCGTGTGATCACGATTCCTTCATGGTCGAGCGGTTTTGGGATTACTTTCGCGCCAGCAAACGTAAACACCCTTCGAGCTTGGTGAAATCCCGGATCTTCAATCCACGCGGGCTCGCCTGGATTCAGCAACGCCATTGTACTGATCAATATCGCGTGCTGCCTTCCGCCGACGATCACAATCTGGTCTGGATGACAGCGCGCCCCTCTAAAATCACAAAGATAAGCTGCGATTGCCTTGCGCAAATCTGCGTCGCCACGATTCGAGGCATGACGCAACAAGTGAGTTCCCTTTTTTGCGAGAACCTGTGCCCTGAGTCGTTCCCAAATGTCGATGGGAAATTCGTCAACCGCGGGTATGCCGGGGACCAGCGAGATACCTGGTCCGGCGTTCGGCGCTCCGAGATCGAACTCTTTTCTAGTTCGCTCATCCGGAATACTCCTGACGCGCTCAGAAATGCGAGGCGGGCGATGTATTTGGCGCCCAGTTTTGGGCTTTCGTGCGCTCAAAAAAGTTTCGGGAAGAGGGTCTGCAATGAATGTCCCCGACCCGATTCTGAATCGCAGATACCCTTCAGCATGAAGTTTCGAGAAGGCGAGCCTTACAGTAAGCCTTGAAATTCCCAGGTCAGCCGCGAGTACACGGGAAGAAGGAAGTCGAAAAAAGTTGCCGCTAAAGTTTCCCGATGCCAATTCATCACGAATTTGGCGGTAGAGTTGTTGGTGAAGCGGTTCGCGAGCGGTCCGATCGAGCCGAATCATTTCGAATGCCATGACCGAACGGCGACGTCGTGTCTTGCCGAGCGATCCGTTCATTAATCCTAAATTGGCTAAACTGATATGCACGTTCCTATCTTAAGTTTTGCCGACCCATTTTTGCATTAACGGTAGTGAACTCCGGCCGCGTTTCCTGGAAATCCCATTGACAAAGTGGCCTCCACCTCCGACACGGACAATTCAACCAAGCGTGAAACGTGCGTCTTCGATAACGGTCCGCTCGGGCGACGCCTTATCTCGGGAGACGAAAAGGCTCTCCAAAGCTGCCTGAATGGCTTTCCGAAGCGATCCGATGCTCCTTGTTCTACTCACTAATTCACGCGATTTGCAACGTGTTGAGCTGATCAATGATATCGAATCGCCAAATCTCGAATGGAAAGATGCTGCAGCCGATCTCAAAAAATGGGGCGAAAAAATGATTGCTTCTCTGGTGTCAAAACGCGAACGATTGAATCAGCTGGGTTTCCAAATCTTCGGTCGCAATTGGTTGCTTCTATTCAACAAACCTGGCTTATCCCGAACGAATACCGAATTAAATTGGGCGATGGAGGTTTTACGGCTGGTCTTCGCCAAGCCGAGGGTTAACGATGAGTGTGATAACGAGACGATCTTTTCTGAAATACGCGCGGGAACTAACGCTGCTCTGGGCCTGGCGTGGGCGGCGCGGTTTTCACACTGTTGGTCTAGAGGCAAGACGCATGTTTCACGCTTGGTTGAATTGTCCGCGCGGAGTGGGCTGATAGCGTGCTCGATGATTATCATTGCATTCGTTACACAATTCATCCGCACAAGCTCAACGATTTCGAAGCGTATGGCCGCAAATGGATGGAAGGCGACGTCATTCGCCGCTGTGGCGGCAAGCCCATCGGCTATTTTCTCCCCAAGAAAGGTTTGGGCGGTTCGGATAACGTTGCTCTTGCTCTCATCGGATTTGAAAGCCTGGCCGACTACGAAAACTACCGCGGGAAATTGATGGACGACTCAGACGCGCGGGCGAATCTGGCGGAAGGCCCTGGTGGTGGCAGGATTAGTCGTAGAGCGGAGGTGAATTATGTTGTCAGATGGCGCGCAAGTGCTCCAACCAAGAGCGTATGACGGGGATCTTGGCCTCGGCTTTAAGAGCCAGTTTGCCATAGTGAACGGAGTGAAACTGCATTTTGTTGAAGGCGGTGAGGGTCAGCGCACTGTGGTGCTGATTCCCGGCTGGCCTCAAACGTGGTACGCCTGGCACAAGATTATGCCCGACGTGGCCAATACGTATCATGTAGTGGCCGTTGATATTCGTGGTATGGGCGAATCCAGCCGACCCGAGAGCGGGTATGACACTGAGACGCTTGCCAATGACATCAGCGCGTTGATGGACAAGTTAGGCATCTCTCGCTATTCGGTCGTCGGTCATGACATCGGTATGTGGATCGCCTATTCACTTGCCGCAAAGCACGGCGCCCAGATTGACAAGTTGGTGGTGAGCGAGGCGTTTATCCCTGGTGTCTCACCGACGCCTCCGATGCTGCAGCCACCCGAGAAAAATGCTGGCTTAACACAGTTCATGTTCAATCAGCTACGCGACCTTCCCGAATTCTTAGTGGCTGGGCGTGAAGCTTCCTATTTACGCTGGAATGTCGAGCACAGGGCGTATTGGCCGGATCGCGTAGCAGTAGACGAGTACATCCGTGCCTATTCGGTTCCAGGCGCAATGAGGGCCGGCTTTGAATACTATCGAGCCATTCCGCTTACGATGCACCAGAATCAGGAGCTGAAAAAAAGAAAACTGATAATGCCGGTACTGGCCATCGGCGCTGCATTTGCTTCTGGTGAAACGACGGTCGCAACCATGAAATCGGTGTCTGATAACGTTAAGAGTAAGATCGTCGCGCAGTGCGGACATTACATCCCTGAGGAATGCCCGGGAGAGTTCCTGAACGAGCTAATGCCATTCCTGGCTGAGTAGGCCAGCGCAAAGTGTGCCCGACCCACGGTACAATGGGCGATGAATAAGGATTTAAGGAGTCCGCTGCGTCGAGCATGAATGGGGCGCCGCTCTTTTACAATGACGCTTGTCGATCTTCACGGTATAACCCGCGCCAGGACAAAACCGTCGTATCCTTTGCTCCCCACGGTCTGAATTCCCGTCGCGCTGACACGCCGATCCGCCGCGATGATATCCAGCAACTGGCGCATGCCTTGGACGTTGGCGTCATTGCTATCTGAATCCAGCAGCGCGCCTTTGCGCACGACGTTGTCGGCCACGATGAGCGTGCCGGGCCGCGAAAGTTTCATCGCCCACTCGAAATACTTTGGATAACCCGGCTTGTCCGCATCGATAAAGATAAAGTCGAAAGGCGCTGTCTCTTCTGAGAACAACTGCGCGAGCGTCTCAGAAGCAGGGCCCACGCGAATCGTGACTAGTTTTCCCAGGTTGGCCCGCGACACATTCTTGCGCGCGACTTCGGCATAGCTTGCTTCCAGTTCAAGCGAAATTAGGTAACCCTCCGGCGGCAGCGCGCGCGCCAGCCAGATCGTGCTATAGCCACCCAAAGTTCCCACTTCCAGAATGCGCCGCGCGCCCTGCGTCTGCGCCAATAATTGCAACAATTTTCCCTGATTCGCCGAGACCTGGATCGCGGGTAACCCCGCTTTCGTGCTCGCGCGCAACGTCGCCTCGAGCACTGGATCGGATGTTCCGAGCGTTTCCGAGAGAAAATCATCCACCTTGTCCCAGAGGTCTTCATTCATCTTTGTTGAGTTACTGCTCGCGCAGCTCACGCAATAACTCAACCTAGGTCGCGGTCGTGCCGCCCAGGATTAACGGTTCATGCTTTCTGCTGTTGCCTTCGGGTGCCACTGCAATGTAGAGACTGTAATGCGAGACGCATGTTTCACGCTTGGTTGAATTGTCTGCGTCGAGTGCGCTGATAGCGTGCGTTATGATTCATCATTTGCATTCGTTACACAATGCGCGGAACTGACATTAAGGAGGAGATATGACTTTGAAAATGAAAGTGATCGGCTATTGGGTGACCACCGCACTCATCGCACTTGAGACTCTGGCAGGTGGTGTGACGGACCTGATGCATGGTCGAACGAATCTCTTCAGCGGCCCCCATGTCGTCGACGTCGTAACGAGTCTTGGCTATCCGGTGTATCTGCTCGCGATCCTTGGGATCTGGAAGATACCAGGAGCCATAGTCCTAGTCGTACCGGGTTTTTTGCGGCTGAAAGAATGGGCGTATGCCGGTATCGTCTTTGAACTGTCGGGCGCTGCTGCGTCGCAGGCAGTGCGCGGTCGTCCGAGCGATATCATCGCGCCTCTGGTCCTACTTGGTCTCGCGCTCTCGTCGTGGGCGCTTCGACCGCCCAGCCGCACCCTAGGAGTCATCTTTCGCGCCAAAGCAGACGGGCGGCCTGAACTTTCGCGCCAGGGCAGACAAGCGGCCTGATGAAGGGGGAGCGGATGAAACAACATTCCGAAGTAGAAGCCGCAGACAGCTCATTCTCGAACAATGAATTGCCGATGCCAAAGGAGGGCGTGGCAGTTACTCACCTCCTCATCGTGCGTGATGTTGCGCGGTCGCTACGGTTTTACAAAGACGTGCTTGGTGCTCACGTTTTGCTGGAAGGGCCTCCGGGAATCTTGCGTTTCCACAATAGCTGGCTGATCCTCTCCGCAGAAGGCGCCGCTACTGACGACAGGCCGGGTGTTACGGCACGTGCGCCACACGATGGTGCGACGCTCACCAGCGCGTTGAACCTGCGCGTCGCCGATATCTATGACGTGTACGAGCGGTGGCGATCGCGTGGTGCGGAGTTCCTCACGCCGCCCAAGGAGCACAAATCGGAAATTCGTTGTTACCTG
>QHOM01000286.1 GCA_003218785.1 Verrucomicrobiota bacterium | reverse complement strand
CGCCGCGATCTCGACGTCACGGGAAGTAGCCAGCTCGCGATTATCGTCCAACTGGCGCCGAGCCGTTTCGAGTTCATTCCAGCGCGCAAACAGTTCCTTGATGCCGGAATGTTCGCGCATGATCTCGCCGGCTCGTTTGTGGTTATCGAACAAATGTGGGTCCGCGATCTCGCGTTCGAGTTGTTCGAAGCGTTCGCGTTTGTGTTCAATGAGGGAATTAAAGTCCATTGGTCGTTCGTGCCGCTTGGGTGCTGCGTGAGCACGGGCAACGCCTCGACGGAGCGAGGCGGCGACAGATCAGCTAAGCTTTCTTTCCAGCCCGCGCGGCTTTGGTGCTACCGTAGCGGCGGGCGAATTTTTCGACGCGCCCGGCGGTATCGACGAACTTCTGTTCACCCGTGAAAAACGGATGACAAGCGGCACAAATGCCGATCTTAATATCACGGCGCGTCGAGCGGGTGTGATAAATCGCGCCGCACGCGCACACAATATCGGTATCGTAATACTCTGGATGAATGCCTGCTTTCATCTTCAAAAAGGAGCGCGAAATGTAGTCGCGCCGAGCTGCTCCTGCAAGCGATGAAATCGACTGACGCATTAATTGCTGCCTGGAGGCAAACCATCGGCCGCGCGAAAGATGCGCCCGCCATCTTCAACGCGCGCGGCCAAGTCGTGCGAAAATTTTCCGAGATCGAAGAACGCGCGTGCGATTTCGAGACAAAGATCGAACTGTTCAACGCCGGAAGCGTTATCGCGATCCAGATCGGAAACCACGAAGATTGGCCCTCGATTTTGATTGCGTGTTTGCGCAAGCGACTGGCTGTTCTGCCGCTGGAACAATCGATCAGCGATCAACAGCGCGACGCAGCGCTAAAAATCTGTCGGGCAATCGGTGTTGTAGAGACCGCTGTCCCCAGCGGCAAAACACCTGAAGTCGTGCAGCTGAGGAAAACCGCCCCTACGCCGGACTGGGGCGAACATCTACCTGGCCTTTTGAAACTAACCTCGGGCACGACCGCTGCGCCGCGCGCAGTCCGATTTCGGAGCGAGCAACTCCTCGCCGATTGCAATCAGATCTGCGACACGATGGAAATCAGTGATGTCGATCTGAACTTCGGCATCGTCCCAATTTCGCACTCCTACGGATTCAGCAATTTACTCACGCCCCTGATCGCGCGTGGCGTGCCGATGGTCCTGAGCCGGGACCGCATGCCGCGCGCCGTACTTGCCGATCTTGGTGGGAGCAACGCGACGGTTTTCCCAGGAACGCCGGTTTTCTATCAGGCATTCTGTGAAATGGAGGATGTCCCAGCGCTGCCGAAGCTGCGACTTTGCATTTCCGCCGGCGCGCCGCTGGCGATAGCCGTTGCACGCCAGTTTCGGCAAAAATTCAATCTGCCGATCCATTCTTTCTACGGGGCGTCGGAATGCGGCGGGATCTGTTACGAGCACAACGCGGAAAACGACGTGGAAGGTTTTGTCGGGCAACCGATGAAAGGCGTCGATATCGAGATGTGCGATCCAAGGGCGTCCGCGAGCCAGATTTGCATACGCAGCCCCGCCGTAGGCGACGGTTATTTTCCCGAATCGGACGAAGCAAAGCTTGGCGACGGATTTTTTGTGCCCGACGATCTCTTGAATAAAACGGCGAACGGATTCCGAATCGTAGGCCGGACGTCGGATCTGATAAATGTCGCCGGGAAAAAGGTAAGTCCGGCAGAAGTGGAAGCACATTTGATGCGCTTTAGTGGTGTGCGCCAGGCGGTTGTTTTTGGACGCGCGTCGATCCTGCGGAATGAAGAAGTGGCGGCATGTGTGGTGGCATCGCCTGGCGTGAGCGAGGCCGAGCTATTGGAATTCTGCAGACGCGAATTGAGCACCTGGCAGGTGCCCAAGCGGGTTTTTATCGTGGATGCAATTCCGGTGAATGAGCGCGGCAAATCCAGCCGGCGCGAGCTCGCACACCGTTTCGCGGCGAGATCGCCGTTGCGGTGATTGGGTTCTTGAGTAAAGCCTTTAGATCGGATTTGCTTAGCAAAACCCGGGAGGACTATTATGCCGCAATCACCTGGCGAACCGGACCCAACAGAAGCTCGAGTCGAACCTACGAATAGCGAAGAGTTCGATCAAGCCAACAGTCGGCACGATTTATATGAGGCTGCTTCCGAGGAAAGCAGCACGGCAGCAGAAGGCGCCGCTGAATCCGAAGACTGGTGGACCACGCCGGAACCAGGCGCCATCGACTGGGCCAAGCCCGCCAGCTCCGCTTCGGCCACACAGATCGATCCTCCAAAGAAGTCGGACACGGCCGATGTTTGTTTTTGCGGTCAGACGAGCTTGTTTCCTTTGAACCGCGCGCTTCAAGCGATCGCAAAAGAGAAACTGACAGGCACGCTGCGTTCATTTTGGGATAAGGAGCCAATCGACCTTCTGGCGGGGAACGGCGAGATTATTTTTGTCACAACTCGAGACTCAGAGCTTTATTGTCCGGAGACGCCGGCCGTTCTCGCCAATGTCGATGCGGAGATTGTTGCCAAGGCGCGCTCCCAACAGAGTGAGACGGGAACTTCGTTTTTCCTTACTCTCGCCCGACAAGAATCGATTGCTCGCCAGCCTGCGATGGAGCTGATGCAGCATTATGGGCAAAGACTCTTCTCTCAACTTTGGACGTCGCCGCGCGTGTGGATCATGTTTGAGAAAAATGCTGATCTGTTGAGTGATGCTGCCGATGTGTCCCGGGAACCAGATGGTTTCGAGCGTGTTCAGAAACTGAAGCTGACGTCAGACGAGGCGCAATTCGCGTCGCAATTCAATGGCGTCCGATCCGTCCAGCAGATTGCAAAAAATCTGCGGCTCGACTTAAAATCCGCCCACCTGACTCTGTTCCGCTTCCTCGCGCTTGAAATTGTAGAATGCTGGCCGGCCAGCACAGCGATAAAACCGGAACGGAAGAGCGTCTTGCAGCGTTTCAGGCGCAGCCGATAGCCATTATCGCCGAAAGCAGCGGTCGATCATGAAGAGGAAAGTTCTGGTCGTCGATATCGGCGGCACACACGTAAAGCTGCTCATGTCGGCCCGCGATGAGCGGGAATTTGTTTCGGGGCCGCGAATGAGACCAGAACAACTGATCGCGAAATTTAAAGAGAGCGCGCGCGGGTGGAAATTCGACGTGGTCTCAATCGGTTTCCCGGCCCCGGTGCGCAAGGGACGCATCATGAGAGATCCAAAGCATTTGGGTAAGGAATGGGTCAGTTTCAATTTTGGCAGAGCGATTGGCACACCGGTGCGCCTGATCAACGATGCTGCCATGCAAGCGCTCGGTAGTTACCGTGGAGGGCGCATGCTCTTTCTGGGCCTTGGAACCGGGCTTGGCTCGGCGCTGGCACATCATTGAAAATTATCTCGGCGTTCCAGGCTTGGCGCTGTTGGGGGAAAAAAAATGGAAGCGCGAAGTGCTTTACGCGGTCCAGCAATTAAAGCGATCATTCATTGCGGATTACGTTGTTCTGGGTGGCGGCAATGTCAGACGCTTCGACAAACTTCCGAACGGTGTTGAGCCCGGACAAAACGAAAATGCGTTCCTCGGAGGGAAACGTTTATGGGAAAGCAAGAGGCATTCGCGTGAACTGAAGTGGCGCGTGATGTAATCTTCATCACGTGAATCGTTAGATTGTTAAATCGTTAAATCG
>QHOM01000060.1 GCA_003218785.1 Verrucomicrobiota bacterium | reverse complement strand
TGCGAGCGCAGATCGCGATCGTTTTACAAGATACGCTGCTTTTTTCAACAACAGTGCGAGAGAATATCGCCTATGGACGGCCGGATGCGACGGAACAAGAGATTATTGATGCAGCGCGCCGCGCACAAGCCGACGATTTCATTCGGCAATTGCCGAACGGCTACGCAAGTCTTGTCGGCGAACGAGGCGGGCATTTGAGTGTCGGTCAACGGCAGCGCATTGGTATCGCGCGCGCATTTTTAAAAAACGCACCGATTTTGTTGCTCGACGAACCAACCTCAGCGCTCGATCCCGCAACCGAATCGGCGATTATGGACACAATCAAAGAATTGATGCGGGGCCGGACGACGTTGATCGCAACCCACCGCCTGGCAACGATTCACGGTCTCGACCAAATCATAGTACTCGAGCACGGACGCATCGTCGAGAAGGGTCGCGGTCCCGAACTGATCGCGCGCGGCGGTGTTTACGCGAAACTTTACACTTCGGGTAAATTTTCTTCATGATAGTGGCGCAAGCGTCCAACTTGCGATCAAGTACCAAGGTAAGCCGCAAGCTTGCCCCACAATCATGAGCAACGTCAGGGCGGATCGACATGTCGAAGGGCCAAAAGCCTCGTGCTGTTCTTATCGGCAAACATGTTTCGTGTTATGCCGGCTGCTCATTTTCTGTCGGCGAGAACGGCCAGTGTACGATCGGTGATTTCACCCTGCTTAACGGCGCACTGATCATGGCGGAAGAGAAGATCGACATCGGATCGCATTGCCTGATTTCCTGGAACGTTGGCATAGCCGATTCTGATTTCCATCCACTCGCGCCTGCGCAACGTCTGATCGACGCGCAAGCTCTCGCGCCCTATTTCGAGAATCGCCCGCCGCGTCCGAAATTAAAAACAGCTCCTGTAAAAATCGCGGATAATGTTTGGGTTGGCATGAACGCCGTGATTCTAAAAGGCTTAATCATAGGCGAGAACTCGGTTGTCGCTGCCGGATCGGTGGTCACCAAGAGCGTTGAACCAAATACACTCGTCGCGGGAAATCCGGCGAGCGTCGTGAAACAATTCTAACCACTATAAAAGATCACGAAGGACACGAAGATGGAATTTGACGAAACCCTTCTTCCAATTCCTCAGGCGTAAATTCTTACGTATATGCGACTAGCCAGGGTTTCGCTTGGCTTGCTTATCAATTTCAACGTCACAAAACTGCAAAACTGCATCAAACGTTTCATTCGGTAATCCTTCGCGTTCTTCGTGTCCTTCGTGGTATCAAAATGAAACGCAAACGCACTGTCGTGATGGGCTTCATGGGTTCGATGCCCATTGCGGGCGTGATCTGGCAGCACATCCATTATCTGGTCGGACTGCAACGACTTGGTCACGATGTTTATTACATCGAAGACTCGGCACGGCTTCCCTACAATCCGGAGACGTTCCAAATAAACAATGAATTCGATTATACAGCGCGGGTCCTGAACCGGTTGTCGCACGAATTCGGATTCAAAGGTCGCTGGGGATTTTGCGCACGTTATTTGCCGGGCAACCCGACTGCCGGCCTCCCATTAAAAAAGATCCGGCAGCTCTATCGCGATGCCGATGCGATCCTGAATATTTGCGGCGCGCAGGAATTCAACGACGACCTGCTCGTTTCCAATAGAATTGTATACATCGAGAGCGATCCGGGCGTTGAGCAAATCAAGGTTGACAAGAGCACAAGATCCACTGTCGGATATCTAGGCCGGCATCACGCGCTCTTCACCTTCGGAGAAAATGTTGGCACAAAGGGTTTCCCCGTCCCGACACACGGATTTAAATGGCTGCCGACACGGCAGCCCGTCGTTACAGATCTCTGGAAAACGAATCATTCCCCCTCCCGCGCCGCGGTTTTCACGTCGGTAGCGAATTGGTCCACAAGCGGTTTAAAAGATATTACGTGGCGCGGCGAGAAATACCTTTGGAGCAAGTCGCGCGAATTTTTGCGCTTCATCTCAGCACCGAAAAAATCAGGGGAAACCTTCGAGCTGGCTACCAACATCGAAGATGCAAATACGCGGACGAAGTTTTTGCGCAACGGGTGGCGACTTCATTGCCCCCTTCAAATGAGCGTCGATTACTGGCTCTATCGCGACTATATTCGCCGCTCCAAGGGCGAGTTTACGGTCGCCAAAGATCAATACGTCCGGCTATTCACTGGCTGGTTCAGCGATCGGAGTGCGTGCTATCTCGCTGCTGGTCGTCCGGTCATAATCCAAGAGACGGGATTCTCGAAGATCTACGGTAGCGAAGGAGGGCTTTTGTCGTTTCGGTCGCTCGGCGAAATTGTCGATGCAGTCAAAAGAATCAACTCGGATTATGCGAAACATTCCCGCGCCGCTCGCGTTCTGGCGCGCGAATTCTTTGAAGCGAAGAAGGTCCTCAAATCGATTCTCGATCGTGCTGGAATTTAATTTCTCTACTTCGACGCACGAACTGCGAAAAGGGCTAAAAACGCCAAGAACCATCAGCTATTTGCCTCTTGGCAGCCGCAGATGTTGAACGTCGGGCTCATGTATTATGTCAGTTCTGTCCGAAGGCTAGCTACAAATGCAAATTCCGATCTTGATTTTCGATTACTCTGTTTGATTTTCAGCCTTTCCGCTCATGAAGCGTTCTCTTAGTTTTGTTTCCGCTATTCTGCTGTTCGGAGCGATATCGTACGCACAGCAAAGCAACCCAGCGACCTCTCCCCCCGCGCAGCCGGAAGCACCAGCGGCGGTTCCATCGAGATCGGTTTCACCCGCCCAAGCAGTCGTTCCGGTGCCTGTTCCGATTGCACCGCCAAAACCTAATGGGCCGGTTCAAAAAAGTCTTGTCCGGATCACGGCAACGTCGGTGGAGCCTGACTACAAAGCGCCGTGGAATGCAGGCGCGCTTGAGCGCGGCGTCGGTGCCGGCTTTGTCATAACTGGCAATCGCATTTTAACCAACGCGCATGTGGTTGCCAACAGCCGGTATCTGATCGTGGAACGCGAAAGCGATCCCAACAAATATCCGGCGACAGTACAATTCATTGCCAACGATTGTGATCTAGCGTTGATCACCGTATCGGCTCCGGATTTCTTCAAGAACATGGTACCGTTAAAATTTGGCGGAATTCCCGCGCTTGAATCGACTGTGTCGGCTTACGGTTATCCAATCGGCGGCGAACGGATGTCGGTCACGACCGGCATAGTGTCGCGAATTGATTTTCAGCTCTATACCCATTCGTCGATCGATCAGCATCTAGCGATCCAGATCAGCGCGCAGATCAATCCGGGTAACAGCGGTGGACCAGTAATGCAAAGCGGCAAGGTGATGGGTGTGGCGTTTCAAGGTTACAGCGGCGACGTCGCGCAAGGCGTTGCCTACATGATTCCTACTCCGGTGATTAACCGGTTCTTAAAAGATGTCAGCAACGGGCATTACGATAAATATGTCGATCTTGCGATCAGTTATTCCAAGTTGCAAAACCCAGCGCAGAGAAAGTTTCTCGGATTGAAAGACGACGACCGAGGCGTTTTGGTGAACACGGTCGTAGAGGCCGGACCATCGGCGACCGTCCTTCGGCCGGGTGATGTTCTTCTCACTATCGATGGTCATTCTATCGCCAGCGATGGGAATGTTGAGCTGGAAGGCGAGCGCGCGGACTTTCAAGAAGTAGTAGAACGGAAATTCAAAGGTGATTCGGTTAAACTCGACATCTGGCGCGACAAGCAGCCTATGACTGTGAAGATCGAGTTTTTGAAGACTGCATGGCCCTATCTGATTCAAGGGCACAGTTATGATGTCCGTCCTCGTTATGTACTCTACGGCGGCTTGCTTTTTCAACCGTTAAGCCTGGACTTGATGGAAGCCTATCGACCAACCGATCTGCGGCTCCGACATTTCTTTGAATACTTCATTTTGGAGCAACTTTATCTGCAGCATCCAGATGTGATTGTGTTGGCTAATATTTTGCCCGACCCGATCAATACTTATCTCGCACCGTACCGGGGCGGAATTGTGGATGAAATAAACGGCAAGAAAATTCGGACGCTCGATGATCTGGCCCGCACGTTTGCCGAGACGCCAGAACGCTTTGTCATCCGAATGATCGGCGATGGCCCTCCGTTAGTACTCGATCGCAACAAAGTGGAGGCTGCCCGCGAGCAGATCAAAACGCGTTACAACGTGTTGAAAGAGCAAAATCTCGAAGAAAAACCCGAGTCAAAATCGCCGGAGCAGGCCAACAACATCTAATGCACAAACGTTTGTTCGTTACTTTTGGACTGGTTCTCGTAACAGTCAGCGGGACGCTGGCCAAAAAGGAACCCGCGGTGCCGACGCCATTGAGCAAGCAAAAACAGCTTGCCCTTGTTCGCGTCAATGTGACCGGCCAGTCCTACGATTATTTTCGGCCCTGGCAAAAGAAAGCACCGTTTTCAAAGCGCGCACTCGGCGCGGTTCTCTCGAAAGGGCGCGTCTTGGTGACTGCGGACCTGGTTGGCAACCAAAATTACGTCGAACTCGAGCGCGCCGAATCCGGAGAAAAAACGGCGGCCAAGGTCCAGGTCATCGATTATGAAGCCAACTTGGCGCTGCTTGAGCCCGTGGACAAAACATTCCTTGATGAAATCACTCCGCTCGAGATCACACCCGACACCGTGGTGGGCGATCGACTTGCCGCGTGGCAACTCGAGCCGACCGGCGCCTTGCTCGCGACGGAAGGTTTGGTGACAACTGTGCAGATGACCCCGTATCCGATCGACGTCGGGGAATTTCTCACCTACCGCATCAGCCTCCCGATGCAGTATCGAGAAAACAGCTACACAGTGCCACTGGTGAAGAACAACAAGCTCGCCGGCTTGATGCTCCGCTACGATTCGCGTTCGCAACTGCTCGACGCCATCCCCGCGCCTATCATCACACATTTTTTGAGGGAAGCTGAGAGCCAGAATTATCGAGGTTTTCCATCTGTTGGTTTTTCATTTTTCCCAACGCGTGACCCGGAACTGCGCCAGTTCGCCGGAGAAATAGGCAAGGGCGGCGGCGTTTACGTTACGAATGTCGAGCCGAATACACCGGCGATGAAAGCCGGGCTGAAAGTCGGCGACATCGTAACAGCGGTCGCGAACAATGAGATCGATCAAAACGGCAACTATGTCGATCCTCTTTACGGCAAGATCGAATTTACAAATCTGCTCACCGCCCACGCTTATTCCGGCGATGTTATCCCTTTTCGCATCGAGCGCAATGGCAATCCAATGCAGCTAAATGTGACGCTCGAGCATCGGGACGCGAAAGATTATGTCAGTCCGCCGTATAATTTCGATCAGCCTCCCCGCTACTACGTCCTCGGCGGCCTCATTTTCCAAGAGCTTTCCCGCCAATATCTCAAAGAATGGGGAGCGGCCTGGCAAAGAGAAGCGCCCCAGCGCTTGGTTTACCTCGACCATTTCCAATCAGAGCTCTTTCCAGAGGGAAATCGCCGCGTCGTTATTCTCAGCCAGGTCCTCCCCGCCAACAGCACAATTGGCTACGACGAGCTTTCCTACTTGACAGTCACAAAAGTGAACGGCAAAGAAATCAAATCGTTAGGCGATCTTGCCGAAGCTGTGAAACAGCCGATCGAAGGCGGCTTCATCAAGATTGAAACCGAGGAGGACCCAAAACAGATCGACCTCGACGCAGCGCAAGTCGCCGACGAGGCCCCTATTCTCCAGGAGAACTACGGCATTTCGGCCCTGCATCGTCTCGATTGAGAGTAGGACGCCGCAGCGTGGCAAAAAGTGTGAGACGGTGCGCTCAAAGAGATCGGCGCTCCTGTAAACAGGATCATCCTGGCGCCCCGGAACAAAGATCTCGAATCCGGAACTTGGAATCGAGCTGCACCGCTCACGAGCAGGAGAATATATCGGACGCATTCGCGAGAAAAGTACAAAATGTGCGCGGCCCTTGCCTTTAACGAGAAGAAGATCAGCCGCCGCTAGGGTCAACGCGAACACAATTAGAGATCAGAGGTCGCAAATCTGAGGTCAGTGAGGCATGCCCGGTGCCTAACCCGCTCCGAATATTCTTCGCGTGCGTCGGCTTAGATTGGGCGAGCCCAAAGTTCCTCTTCCATCTGATCGCATTGATCAAATTGTTGCTGCGACTGCGGTCGCATGCACGGATAGGAGTACGAACCGCTGGAAACAAAACCAACGAGTAAAAAGGAAGAGGAAGCGCTCCAGAGAAAACTTCAACCTCGATCAACAAACCTTATGAACTAACCAACCACCTACCACACTCGCCCGCCACACTTGACATCTTACATAGGGGTTAGGCCTTTTGGGTGCGAAAAGCATAGATGTCTTTCCCAGCTCGTCCAAAAATACGCAGCTTCGGCTACCGCCTCCCACGGAATGCGTAAGCTACGATGAAGAAAGCGAAATAACGGGAAGATGGACAAGCTAACACCTGCAGAGTCGAACCGTACGAATAGACAACTGCGATAACTCACCATGCCGAGCGCCGCCGAAACAAACGAGTATACGCGGCCAGAGGGGACAGTCGTGGCGGGATACCTCGCAGCGAGCTGATACCAGCGGCCGATAAATGAGAGAGCAGCACAGACACCTAGCCAAACGGCGACGAAGCTAGGCAGAAACCAGCGAGGATCGAGGTCAGGCGGCGGTATATTCACGGATAAGGCCTAACTACAATTCGACGAAAGTTTGTTTCGTCTATTTCGGCTTTCCCCGGAGAACGTTCCCGGTAAAAGGAAGGCACGATTCATTCCTTATGAGGGGTTCGAGGGCGGCAGACGGAAATTGCTCGATCAAGCGCGCGATGCGATCTAACAAGCCGGGGCACCGCCGTGAACAGCCCGCTCGATTAAAAGCTGGGAACCCGCGCAAATCACCGTTGTTCTTCAATCAGGTTGCCGATCACGCGCGGCTTGGCCAAAAAACGGTCCACTTCTTCGTTGTAGGTTTGAAACGGATCGCCCATGACCAGAAAATCGCGGCTGTCACAGGCGATCGAATCCCAATTAATGACGTACGGAATCTCGCCACTGCGGGACTGAAAAAACGCGACGGCCTGTGCTCGGCCTGACGCACGCGTATTAGCCGGAGGAACGTGCGTCGCGCTCGGACGACGGACACTGTTGTTCCATTCCGCAATTCCCTTGCCCGGCGTGATGCCGAAGAACAGTCCCCGGACCGGATCGATGTTGTGATATTCGAGATCGATGCTTTGCAGCCATGGATGATCCCAGCGCAATTTTTCCTCCTCCATAAACGTTTCAAGCAACCATTTTTTGGTGATCCAATCGACTCCGCCGATCAACGATTCATGATTTCGCTCAAGTGCTTCAAGAACGAAGCGCCAGTTTTCCAGCAGCCAGTTGGTTTCCGCGCTGCGGTTACGCAGATTCTTTCGCGCCAGCTCGTGAAATTCCCACTGCACATCGAGCGCGCCGATAGTCTTGCCATTCTCGAGATGGACAATCCACTCGTGAGTGGGATCGCGCGAGATGTCGCGTGTGCTCTGCACGGCATCGGCCAGCACAAGATTCCGCGGCAGACAGCCATCCTCGAGCAGCGATAAAACGCAGGCGGTCGTGCCGATCTTCAGCGCGGTAGCGAACGGACTCATGTTGGAGTCGCCGATGAGCAAATGAAGCCGCCGATATTTCCGGTAATCGGCCAGCGGCTCATCCCGCGCGTTGATGATGGCGCGATTAAATTGTACCCATTGATAGATATCGTTCACAATGTGATCGGCGCGCTGGCTGAGCTGAAAGCTTACCTGCGCCTCTGGCTGGGGCGGCTCAAAATCGAACGCGAGCGGATTCGACTGGCCGACGCGGCCGGCTCCGGTAAAGATTTGCCGCGTTGCTAAAAAAGTGAGCAACGTTCCAAGAATTGGCGGGGTGAATTGCGCCTCCCGTTTCATCAAATAATTCTCGTGACAACCAAATGTGGCGCCGGTGTGATGATCGACATTGTTTTTAATAAACGACACCCGACCCTCCGCGCCCAGGGCAATGAGTGACGATTGGAGCAAATCGTCCCCAGCTAACTCGTAGGTAACGAGATCGTGCAAATGCAAACACTCTGGCGACGCATACTCGATATGCCCCATGTCGAGATACAGCCGCCCGCCGTTGAGAAGAAAACCGCCGTTGCCCGGCGGTTCCTCGTAATCCCGGTAGTGCAGATCGATAGTGCCGGCGCTGGCCTTTCGGAAAAGGTAGTTTTTAACCTTTGCCGGCCAGAGCTCGGAATTAATGTGCGGCTCTTCTTCGCTCAGCAGGCAGCCGTATTCGGTTTCAATTCCAACAACCCGATCCATCAAATCAATTAACGCATTGAATCGCAAAATCGCTAAGTGAAAAACTCGACACCTCGTAGCACAGGCACCTTGCCTGTGGGGTAGGCAGGCACCTCGCCTGCCGCTTACAACATCGAAACGCCAGGCAAGATGCCCGGCGTCCCCACAGACAAGATGTCTGTGCTACTGAAGCATTCGTGCCTTGAACCACGCGGAAAAACGCACAGACTGCATCTCGATGACCAACGTTTCCCTTCGCAGCCCATCCGGAAAAGTGGGCGGCCTCTTCTATTTCGGCCGGATGCTAGACAAAATCCGGAGCTACGCCAAAGGCGAATTGCCTCCGGATTATCATCCGAACCTCGGAAAGGGTTTCGACGAAAAATGCGTGACCTTTCTCCGAATCAAGTACGATCAATTAGTCGAGCGCGTGAAACAGGGCGGCAGTGATGAGGAAATTCTTCAATGGTGCTTCAGCGTCGGCCGCAAGCCATCCGAAGATGAGGTTTACGTGTGGAACGAATTCATGCGTAAGCGTGGCTGGAACGACGAAGTTTCAGAGACGCTAAAGCGCCGAAGACAAGAAGCAGGCATGGCCGACCGATCGGACATCCAGACTGCGTTCCAATTCATCGATGCCGATGAAGGGCGCCTGCCGAAAAACAACCACGGGTAGGCAGCGACCTTAAATCACAAGGTGAAGCGCGCACTTCGTCGCGCGATCGTAAAAATAGCGCCGAAGGCGCACGATTTGGCATCGAGCGAAGGATCATTCGATCCACTCGATCGTTCTAGCTATTTTTGGAACCGCTTCTAATTACTCTCTCACTCCGCGAGTGTGTCGATCCGTTCCGCGAGGCCAAAGTCGAACTCGGTCAGGCCGCCTTTGCTGTGCGTCGAAAGAACCAGGCGCACTTTGTTGTAGCGGATGTCGATGTCAGGGTGGTGCTCTTCTTCTTCGGCCACTTCGGCCACTGCATTCACGAAATCGATCGCATCGGCAAAATCATCAAACTCAAACGTGCGCTCGATATGCTTTTTCTCCAGCTCCCACTCGGGGACTTTTTTCATCCGCTCTTTCAGCTCTCCCGGTTTGATCAAGTCAGCCATAACCGGACAACGAGTAACATCCGAAATTTGTTTTGCAATCGCGAAAATCGCACGTTTTGTCGCGCTCGCGACGGCGAGCGGCACTCTAAAGATCGAGAATTTTACGAAGGTTTTTGACGGAATCGAAAACTTCCAAGGCGCAATTGCGCGCTTGCCTCGAGAGCCGCCGCCAATCCTGAAGCACTTCTTTCACTGCTGTTTCCGCCTCGTCAGCGTTTCGGACGAAACGGAATCCGCTCTCTGGCGGCAGATATTTTTCCGCCCCGCTATCTTCCGTAATGACGGGCCGCCCCAGCGCCAGAAAGGCCGCGGCGCGATCGCTTAACCATCCGGTTCGCCACGCCACGTCCACGCCTTTGATCGCAGTGAATTCGGCGAGTGCGCCGGCCATGTATCGGCGGTAAGAGCCGGGCGTGCGCGCAACCCGATGCGCATCGATGATGTGCCAGCCGCGCTTGTTGAGACGCGCCCGCTCCGGGTCGTTCGCGTTGATGTTCATCGCCAACTCGAATCGCGCCTCGGGAATGCGTTTTGGAAGACCGAGATATTTCTCAAACGCATGCTTCTTCGATAAATCCGGAAATTCTCCTGCAACTTCAACAGCGCCACTCCAATACCATTGGCCGATCGTCGTGAACTTGGGCACGCGGGAGGGTGGCCGCCGGCGAAGAAGTTTCGTGTCCGCCAGCGGATAAAATGTTCTCCATCGAAGCGACGATTTTGGCAGTTGGCAATCGGGTCCGTAAACGTTGAGGCCGATCGTCCAGAACTCGTGGTGATGCGACTGGCCCATCTCCATTTTCGTCATCCAATAAAAAATTTCGCTCGGATCGAGATCGCAGAAAATCCGGCGCTCGAATTGCATAAGAAACGGCGGATGAATCGAATAACTGAGATTGAGGAGCGCGTTTGGTCTCGCGAGTCGATCGAGCAGCTTCCGTTTCGACATTCCAATGCAATCCATGCTGGCGAGATCGTGCGTGTCGGATGCGGGTTTTTGATACAGCAAACAGTATCGACCGGACAGGTCGTGCTCGCGCAATCTTCGCTGGAAGTTCGCGATCCTGGCCTGATCAGTGCGCGGATCGTTTGTCGCCGGTAACAACTCCAGCCAGATGGCGTCGAGTTTCAGTCGCCGCAATCCTAGCATCCATTGCAATGGAACGGAAAGGACGCCACCGCCTTCGCGATATTTCGCGGCAAACCCG
>QHOM01000059.1 GCA_003218785.1 Verrucomicrobiota bacterium | reverse complement strand
TAAAAAATGACCAGCGACGAGCCGTCGGAGACGATGTGATGAAAATTCAGGATGAGCACGTGGTCTTGCTCACCGAGCCGTAACAACTTGGCCCGCATGAGCGGCGCATTTTGAATATCGTAAGGCTTGCGCGCATCGTCGATTGATAGCCGCTGAACTTCCGCGGCTGCCTGGTCTTCCGGCAAGTGTGACAAATCTACGACCGGCAGCGTGAATGTCACCGAAGGAACGATTTGTTGAACCGGGTTGCCGTCGGTCTCAGCGATGCTCGTTCGGAGGCTTTCATGTCGCATAATGATTTCATTCAGCGCACGTTCCAACGCCGGAACGTTCAACTGACCCTTGATGTCAAAGACAGCGGGGATGTTATATGCGGTGAACTCAGGGTTAAGCTTGTGCAAGAACCACAGCCGCTGCTGCGAGAAGGAAAGCGGCAGCGGACCGTCGCGAGGCACTGGCATAATCGGTGGGACGCTGACGCCGCTCTGGTTGCGACGCAGGAAATCGACATGTTCTGCCAAGGCAGCCACGGTCGGCAATTCGAATAGTTTGCGTAGTGGCAGATCGATGTCGAAGTTAGTGCGCAAGCGCGCGACCACTCGCGTCGCCAACAGTGAGTGTCCCCCGAGCTCGAAGAAGTTGTCATAGACGCCAATTTTGTCGAGTTTTAGTACCTCTCTCCATACCTGCGCGACCAACTCTTCGATCTCTGATCGAGGCTCGACGAATCCTTGATCGAGGGATGGTCTCGAATAACCAGGCGGCGGCAGCTTCGACCGGTCGACCTTGCCGTTAGGTGTTAGGGGTAAGGCGTTCAAGAATACAAACGCCGAAGGAATCATGTAGTCGGGAAGCTTTTGTCGAAGTAACGATCGTAGGTCACTTACTGAAGCCACCGAACCCTGATTCGGAACAATATAGCCTACCAGTTCTTTCTCCTCCGACGATTCACGCTCACGAGCCACGACCACGCATTGCTTCACTGCGACATGCTGATTAAGAGTAGCTTCGATCTCGCCCAACTCGACCCGATAGCCACGGATCTTGACCTGATTATCGACTCGCCCGATAAACTCCATCTCTCCATCGGGCCGATACCGGGCGAGATCTCCGGTGCGGTAGAGACGCGACCCTGCCTGATCGCTGAAAGGAATGACAACGAATCTTTCTGCGGTTAGTTCCGGCCGGTTTAGATACCCTCTCGCAAGACCGTCACCACCGATGTAGAGCTCGCCATGCACTTCCAGTGGCACAGGCTGCAAGTGGGAATCGAGAATATATATTTGCGTATTCGCTATCGGCCGCCCGATTGGGACTGGACCTTTTTCGGGTCCGACCTTTGCGATACTCGACCAAATGGTCGTTTCAGTTGGGCCATAGAGATTCCAAAGCGAAGCGCCATCCTCCAATAACTGGTCAGCTAGTTCTCGCGGTAAGAATTCACCTCCACAGAGAATCTTAAACTCCTTGGGCGCGCGCCATCCCGCCTCCAGCAAAAGCCGCCAAGTGGAAGATGTACCGTGCATCGCCGTAGCGCCGCATGCGGCCAATCTCGTCTGCAGCCGTCGTCCATCTACCACTTCCTCTCGACTGGCCAAGACAACTCTCGCGCCTGCGATCACTGGTAGGTAAAGCTCCGATCCCGCCAAGTCATAAGAGATCGACGCAAGCGCCAGGAATGTCTCTCTATCAGTTACGTCAAGCTGGCGGCGCAGAGAGTGAATACAGTTGACCAAGGATCGGTGCAAAACCTGAACACCCTTCGGCCTTCCGGTAGAGCCTGAAGTGTAGATCACGTAGGCTAAATTGTCAGAAGTTACACCACTAACGAGATTTTCCGCACTTTCGTGACAGATCGTCTCCCAGTCTCTGTCCAGACAGACCACCTTCATTTGAGAATCGAGAATTGAGGATCGAGGATCGCTATTCTCTAGTTTCAATCTTCCATCATCAATGAAGCGTTCCTGTGTGAGCAGAACCGATACCTGTGCGTCCTCCAGCATGAATGCTAAGCGCTCTCTCGGATACGCAGGGTCCAATGGCACATAGGCTCCACCCGCTTTGAGAATCCCCAATAGTCCAATCATCATTTCCGAAGATCGCTCCACGCATATTCCCACCAGCCTTTCAGGTCCGACTCCTAGATGTCGAAAATAATGCGCTAGCTGATTGGCCCGAGCGTTTAACTCCCGGTAGCTCAACTTCTTTTCTTCGAACTCCACCGCAACGGCTTCAGGTGTCCGTTCTACCTGCGCTTCAAGCAACTCATGGGTGCAGGAGTTCTTGGGGTAATCCGCCTTGGTATCGTTCCACTCAATCAGCAGTTGATGACGCTCGGCTTCTGTGAGAAGGGGCAAGGTTGATATGGGTTGGTCCGGATCGGCGACAATCCCTTGCAGTAACGTTTGGAAGTGGCCGGCCATCCGCTTAACGGTTGAGCGATCAAACAGATCGGTGCTGTACTCGAAGAATCCAATCAGCTTCCCGTCTTGTTCTGCCAGAGAAAGGGTTAAATCCAATTTGGATGTGCTGCCTTCTAGCTCTATAGCTTCGGAGGCGAGATCCGGAAGCTTTAAGTTGGGAAGGTCTCTGTTCTGAAAAGTGAACATCACCTGGAACAGGGGGTTGCGGTTTAGATCCCGTTCAGAGTGCAACTCTTCTACCAGCTTTTCAAAGGGAAGATCCTGGTGAGCATAGGCCCCCAAGCAAACATCCCGTACTCTGATAAGAATCTCCTTAAAAGTCGGCGTCCCTGAAAGATCCGTGCGCAGCACCAAAGTGTTAACGAAAAGCCCAATCAACTCGGCAGTCCCAGCCCAATCGCGGTTAGCAATGGGAAACCCTACAGTCACATCCTCTTGCCCCGTATAGCGGTAGAGTAGGTTCTTAAACGCCGCCATCAACGTCATGAAAAGCGTGACGCCTTCCCGTCGACTGAGCTCCTTGAGCGCTTCCGTCAACGGCTCCGCTAACACCACCGACTGCCTTGCCCCGCAAAAGCTCTGTAGCGCTGGCCTGGAATGGTCCGTCGGAAGATTAAGAACAGGTGGACTATCCCCAAGCTGTTTCTTCCAGTAGGAAAGCGCGGACTCCAGCATGTCTCCTTGCAGCCACCGGCGCTGGCACACAGCGAAATCCGCGTACTGAAAAGCAAGGGCGGGAAGCGAGGGCAGTCGCTTCCCGGAGAAAGCCTCGTACAACGTCCAAAATTCCCAAAGGAAAATTTGCATCGACCAACCGTCACAGACGATTTGGTGCGCCGTAAGAAGAAACAGGTGCTCTTCTTCAGCTAATTTGACTAACGCAGCTCTCAGCAAAGGACCTCGAGCTAAATCAAAAGGTCGTCGCGCCTCCTCGTTTGCCAAGCGTAAACGCTGTTCGTCTCGTTCAGCTTCAAGCGATTTTTGCAAATCTATTATCCCGAGAGTCAACCTTAAAACAGGTGCAATAACCTGCGCGGGCTGGCCGTCTGAAGCGGCAAATGTTGTCCGCAAAACCTCATGGCGTTGCACGACGCCGTTGAGACTCTCTTCCATCGCCCTCATATCCAAATGACCCCTCAAATAGTAAGCTCGGCAGATGTTGTAAACCGCGTTGCCAGGCTCCCATTGGTCCAAAAACCATAATCGCTGCTGGGAAAATGAAAGAGGAAGAGTCGCGTTTCGTGCGGCCGGCTCCATCGGCGAAGCCTTTGGGCTCTCTATCGACCCAAGGGGTGTCGAAATGGTTCGACTTAGACTCGCGATCGTCGATGATTCCAAGAAGCGGTTCAAGGGCACTTTTACACGGAATGAGTTCTCTACCCGAGCGATAATTTGCATCGCTAACAAGGAATTCCCGCCGAGATCGAAAAGGTTATCATGCACTCCCAATTCATCGATGCCGAGGCTCTCGGCCCACATATTTGCCAGCGCCTCTTCTATAGGACCCTTCGGAGCGACCAACGGGACGTCAAGTACAGGACGTGCCATGCGAGGCTCCGGAAGGGCGCTGCGGTCAATCTTACCGTTTGACGTAAGCGGTAGAGACTCTAAAAAGATAAACGCGGACGGCACCATATAGTCCGGTATTCTCTCCCTAAGAAAAGTTCGCAGCTCGCTTACAGTGGGACAAGGCCGATGGTTAAGAACAAGGTAGGCTGCTAGGTATTTGTCCCCTCTTGTGCTCTCTCGACACATCACAAAAGCTTCATCCACCGCGGGACTTTGCAGAAGGGCCAGCTCGATTTCGTTGGTTTCGACCCTATAGCCTTGGATTTTAACCTGAGCATCTTTACGTCCCAGGTGTTCGAGACAGCCATCCGAAGACATCCGGCCCCACTCCCCTGTACGAAAGATACGGTTATCTGGGCACCTTGGATCAAGTAGATACGCAGCGGCGGTGAAATCCGGTTTTTGCCAATAGCCCGGCGAAAGGTACCGACTTCGGACAGCAATTTCGCCAACGTGGTTGGGTCCTAGTTCATGACCAGCCTCGTCAAGAATTAGAACTTCCATGTCCTCCACAGGATAACCCACAGGCACCCTGCCAAAGATTTGCGTTTCTTTGTTAATGAGGTACTGTCGAATGGTCTTGGTTTCCGAACTGGAGAACGCGTTCAGAAGAATACAATGTCTTGAGAAATGCTTCTTATAGGATTCGACGTCCTTCCAAGAGACCTGTTCACTTCCCAACTTTATGACGCGAAGATCCGGAAATTCCTCGCGCTCGCTCAAATTACGGACGAAATGACGAAAAATAGTTGCCGCCGAGTGGTAGACCGTAATCTTTTCGTGAACCAACCACTCAGCTAAGCCATTGAGCCCCTCTGATTTCATATTCCAGGGGTACAACGTTCCTCCGTTCAGCAACGCGCTGAAAATGTCTTGAATCCCTTGTCCTGTACCGTAGGGAGCAAGAAGGCTAAATCGATCATCCGCGCTAAGACGCAGATTGTTGGTGTGATGCATGATGCTGTGGAGTTCGTTACGGTGGGTATGCAACACTCCCTTCGGTTGTCCGGTTGAACCCGAGGTATAGAGAATGCAGCTGATGCTGTCCGGGGATAATGCTATCCCTGAATTATCGGGGGCCAGAGAGGTATCCAGGTGATCCATGTCAATGCAACTGCGGGAACCGTCGAACAAATTTTGGGCAAGGCCCAAAATTTGACTGTTTGTGATAATGAGGCTCGCCCCCGAATCATTCAAAATGTACTTGGTCCGAGAATGAGGAAGCGACGGGTCGAGGGGAACAAAGATTTTCCCCGCCTTCAATGCGGCAAATATTGCGACGATCGCAGGCGCATCATGCTCCAGCAAAAGGGCAACATTACCATCATTGGCGGACTGCTGCCGTATAGCCCGAGCTACTAGATTGGCTGACCTGTTTAGAGCGGCGTAGGTGAGCTGATGGAGTCTTGTTTTGACGGCAAGATGATCGGGATGCTTGGCTACCTGTTGTTCAAAGCGTTCGGGGACGGATTGCTCGGTATCTTCAATCTTAAACTCGACGAAGCGACTCCCAGGATCCACACGACTCGACAACACCGTGACCCTCCCCGGTAGGAGTTGTTATGTGACTTCGGTCAAAGCCGTTTCTGCCTTCGACACCCAGAACGGCATCGACATCGCTCGGTAGAGTTCAACCGCTGCGCGAAGTTCGGAGCGAGCTTTTGAAACGTCTTTCACCTGAGCATGGACATATCCAAGCCCCAGCTGACAATGTGCTTGCAAAGGACGCATCCCCAGCTCTCGAGCCAAGCCCAGCGCCTCTGCGTAGTTGGCCTCAGCCTGCTCCGCTTTCAAAGGACTACGCCGAGCCGTAAGATCTCCTAAAATCCGCAGCAACCATGCCCGACTACCCTTATCCTTACTCTTGCCGGATAGCTCCAAACCACGCCGAGCGAGCGCCTCCGCCGAGTCCGTCCGACCCGCTAACATATATGCCTCGCTTACCAAGGCCATTCGCAAAGCCTGGCCTCCCATTCTCCTCATCCACGCAGTATCCTCCACCGCCCGATCCAAAAGTCGGAGGGCTCCGTCAACTCGTCCTATGGAGGCATAAGCAGACCCTAAGCAAGAATCAATCAATGGGCGGTGGACAGGAATTTCTGCATCCTGACATACTTTTAAGCCTCGCTCGAGCACAGCGATTGCTTTGTCGAAGTCGCCCTTGATAAGAAAGAGCACCCCGACACCATAATACGCATAAACAATGCTATAGGGGTGATTACTCTCCAGGGCAGTTTGGATAGCCTCGTCTCCACCGGGAACCGCTTCGCTAAACTTCCCCATTTGTGCGAGGCAACGGACCAACCAGGCCCTGCAAACAACAGAAACGATCACCGGCATACCAAACATTTCATATTTCCGATCTCCTATTAAAGAGAGTGCTCGCTCAAGTACGCCAATAGCCTGATCATACTGACCTACGTTATGGTGAGCCACGCCCAGGAAATAATGGGCTACGATGTGAAGATCGAGATGCTCCGGCGCCTTTGTGTGGTTCAGAGCCTGGTTGGCACAAGTGATTGCCTGTTCCGAGTTCCCTTGGATTTGCCAGTGGGCGGTCATTAAGTTGAGCAGCTTTCCTACCCGACCGTGATCATTCAATGCGACCGCAGCCGCTTGAGCTTCTTCCAGATATCTAAGCCCTTGCTCAAAGTCCCCGAGGATAAATAGCGCGTTGCGTATCTCGATTCGCAAATCAACGGCGTGCCTGAGAGTGTCACGAGTCTCCGGGAGTTGCCGTAGAGCTTCTAACGCCTGCTCAAAGCAAAGCACTGCATTCCGAAAGGACGATCGAGAAACAGCCTTAGCGCCAGCCTCCTTTAGATAAATAATAGCTTTGTTCCAAAGCTCGCCGTGGTATGCATGGTGGGCAAGTTTGTCCAAGTGATCGTGCGAAGTATTCTCCGTTATCTCCTCAAGCGCTTTCACAACGCGTGCGTGCAGAAGAATCCGTCGATCATGGAGAAGAGCGCCATAGGCCACCTCAGTGGTAAGAGCATGCTTGAAGGAGTATTCCACCTCCGGAAAAAGATTGGTCTCGTAGAGAAACTCAGCAGCCTGAAGCGCGGACAGATGGTCATACAGTTCGTCCTCAGACAGCCCCGCTACAGCGCGAAGCAAACGGAAGGGAACGATCGCACCAATAACGGCGGCGGTCTGTAGCAAATGTTTTTTCTCGATGTGTAGTCGATCTATACGATCCGCCACAACATTCTGAACTCGACTCGGGATACTAATGCTGTCGATTTTCAGCCCTGGTCGATAGGCTCCTTTCGTTCCGGTTAGAAATCCAGTTTCCACAAGAGACCGCACGCTTTCCTCAGCAAAGAAGGGATTGCCATCCGTTCGCTTGATCAACAATTCCTTTAGGGGTGCCAGCTCTCTGTCGTTTCCCAATAAATGGTGCAACAACTCTTCCGCACTTGCGGACTGTAACGGATCAACACGAATTTGAGTGTAATAGGTTTTGTCAGCCCAGCTATGACTATAACCGGGTCGATAATTGACAAGGAGGAGCATTCGAGCCATCGGCAGACTTTCGACCAAGTTATCGAGGAAAGCCTGCGTTTCGTTGTCGATCCAATGGAGGTCTTCAAAAATCAGTAACAGCGGCTGTTTTTGGCTTTCACGGACCATCACCCGCTTGAGCCCTTCGAGAGTGTAACGGCGTCGCTGCTGGGGCTCCATACCATTGAATCTCTTTATCGTTTCGACAACGTCTCGCCATTGGCCATTCGATTTCTGGCTCGCTCCTTCTCTATGATCCGGCAGAGCGCCCAGCAGCGAAAGGATCGGGGGGATCGCATCCTTGAGCATTTCATCCAATTTCAATACATGGTCCGCTATCTTCTCTCTGATGCTCTCTGCCCCCTCCCCTTCCGAGATTTTGAAGTAACGGCGGAGCAGTTCGATGACCGGAAAATAGGGAGCTGCCTTGCCGTACGAGACGGATCGCGCTTCAAGCACGAGCCAATCCGGCGGCACATGGGAATGCATAAACTCATAGACCAAGCGTGATTTACCCATGCCCGGCTCGCCAACCATGGAAAATATCTGGCCGCGTCCGACGACCGACTTTTCTATGAGCTTCTGAAAGGTTTCAATCTCGGTCTTCCGTCCTACGAAGGGCGTGAGTCCTCGAGAAACCGCCGCGTGGAGACGTGTGCGGGCAGAGGTAACACCCACGAGTTCGTACGCATCAACCGGTCTCGAAACTCCTTTCACCTGTAAGGCCCCGAGAGATTTGACTTCGACGAACCCTTCGACCTCCCGTAGAGTGGAGGCCATCATCAGAATAGCTCCCCCATTTGCAAGTTCTTGCATCCTAGCTGCCAGATGAGTTGTGTGGCCAAGGGCGGAATAGTCAATGTTGAGATCGTTGTCTATAGAACGAACCACGACTTCGCCCGAGTTTAAGCCAATCCCGATCTGCAAACCAAGCTCTTCCGATTGACCCAGCTTTTCACGATAACGCCGCATTTCCTCCTGCATTGCCAAGGCGGCATAGCAGGCGCGTAGCGCATGATCCTCGTGAGCCAAAGGCGCGCCGAAAAGCGCCATGATGCCGTCTCCTAAAACTTGGTTCACGGTTCCTTCGTAGCGATGGACTGCTTCCATCATAACGCTCAGAACTGGATCGATTATTTTCTGCGCCTCCTCAGGATCGAGCCCTTCCACCAACTTTGTCGAACCTCTTATGTCCGCAAAAAGAACGGTGACCTGCTTTCGTTCTCCTTCCAGGGCGTGCCGCGAGGCTAATATTTTTTCGGCGAGATGCTTGGGAACGTAGGTGTCCGGCGAGGGTGCTCCCGGAACTGCACTCGGCGCGGTCGTTGGAGTCCGATCAATCAGTCGGCCACAATTCTTGCAAAATCTGGCCTCTCGACGATTTGGCTCGCCGCAATTAGAACAAGCGGTTTCGAGCCGGGCCCCGCACTGGTCGCAAAAGGTCGAATCAGGAAGATTCTCAGAGTGGCATTGCGGACAAATCATAAAGGGATCAACCCAATTCCATTAAGACGGAGTTACGAGCGCGCAGCGAAGGAGTAAGCAGACCACTGTATATTACCGGAATGCATTAAAAGCAAGTAAAAGACGGGATTTCGCTTATCGCTATCGAAGAGCCGTTGACATCCGTCAACCCTTTCAAATAGTGTCATCGAATGTTCCCCAACAGTAGCGTGTCGCTAGTGACAACGCCCGATTCTGAGAAAAACTGACAAGGTCATAATATGAGCGATTTGGGTTACAAAAATTTCCACAGAGACGAGATCGAATATCAATATAACCCGCGGGTGTCGGTGCCGGAGTTCCCGCAATTAGCCAAGAAGCGATCCGAAGAAAGCCGAAAAGTCAGAGCGACGCATAAATCTTGGCTCAATGTGCCTTACGGTCGCTCGCCCAGAGAGGTGCTGGACATATATCCCGCCGGTCAACCGGCAAGTCCGATTCTTGTTTATATCCACGGCGGTTACTGGCGCAGCGGTAGCAAAGACGATAACTGTAATTTCGTACCAGCATTCACCCAGCACGGGGCGAGCGTTGCGCTTTTGGAATATGATCTCTGTCCTAATGTCACGGTCACGGACATCGTTCGGCAAACGCGCGCCGCTATGGCCTGGGTGTATCGCAACATCGCGCGCTATGGTGGAGATCCGTCGAAGCTCTACGTCTCCGGCCACTCCGCGGGCGGACATCTAACGGCGATGGCCCTCGCTCATGATTGGGAAAAAGAAGGCTTGCCGGGAAATATCATCAAGGGCGCCGTGGCCAGCTCCGGTGTTTACGACCTCGATATGGTGATCCACGTGAGCGCAAACGAGCAGATTCGCATGACGCCGGAGATCGCGCGCGAAAATAACCCGTTTCTTCACCCACCGCTTGCCGTCTGCCCTTTACTGGTAACCGTTGGTGGCGCCGAACCGGAGGGCTGGAAGCAGATGTCGAAAGATTACTTTCAATTTTGTAGGGATCACGGTGCTGTTTGCGAGTATCTCGAAGTCCCCGGCGCAAACCATTACACAATGTCTGATCATCTGGCGGACGCGACAAGTCCGCTTACCCAGGCGATCTTCAGGCAAATGGGGCTATAATCCTTCCTCGATTTCGAATCTGTGTCTAATCGTGAAAACGCCGCATTTGTCATGCTGAACAAAGTGAAGCATCTCATTAAACAAGGAGTTGCACAGGAGAGATTCTTCGCCTGCGGCTCATCTATGAAAGCTTTGTCAAGG
>QHOM01000058.1 GCA_003218785.1 Verrucomicrobiota bacterium | reverse complement strand
CACTGGGGCACCCCAAACTTCTGGGAAAGGCGCGTCGATTTAAAGGTATCCAATGCGCGTAACCTCACCAATTCCCCACAGAAGAGCGCGGATCGAGATCATCCCGTTGATCGACATCATGTTCTTTCTCCTCGCCAGCTTCATGATGGTGAGCCTGAGCCAGGTGCATATGAAGGGCATTAAAGTGAACCTGCCCACGGGGAGCTCGGGCGAGACGCAATCGAAACGTGATTACATCAGTGTGTCTGTCGATAAGGATGGTCATTACTTCTTCGACAAAGACGAGGTCACCGAGACTGATTTGCAGGCGCGCTTGCTAAAGGTACATCAATCGGATCCCGAAGCGAAAGTGTTCGTGCGTGGCGACCGCGACACGGTTCACGGAAATGTCGTTCACTTGCTCGATATGCTTCGCTCGGCAGGATTCTACAAAATCTCATTTGAGATTAAGAGCGAAGCGCTCAGGGGAGTTCCTGGATCTGGTACTTGATTTTTTTTGTATGGCCAAAACGCCAAAACCGTTACTCTACCGCCCACCGCCGCGATGGCAGTGGTGGGCAGCCTTCGGTGGCGCCGTGGCAATTCACTTGACAGCAGTTGCCGTCGCTCAAAAACGGGAGGCGCCGGTAGAGGTTCCTCCTGACGTACCAACGGCCGTCGTTGAGGCGACGCTGCAGGCAACGGAGGAGCCTACTCCTCCGCCGGAAGATATTCCGCTGCCCGAGCCTCCGCCACCGCCAGAGATTAAGCCAGAGTACGTCGAAGAGACGACACCTCCGCCAAAGAAACCGACGACACAAAAATTCGCGCCGATCAAAGCGCCTCAAGCAGCCGGTCGCCCCGGAACAATGTCGATCTCTTGATCCAGGGAGCCGCAGTGTAACCAGTGCCTCCATGACACAAAGCATTGGAAGCCCGATATTGGACAACGCCGCCACCAGTGCGTTTCGGCAGTGGCGATTTAAGCCTGGAACAGTTTCCAAAGTTAAGATTCCCATTACCTTCACAATGACGGGCGCCTCGTACTGAACCTTGCCTAACAAATATAAAATATGAGACTGTCTTCGCCGATTCCGCATAAGAGAGCGCGCATCGAGATCATTCCGTTGATCGACATCATGTTCTTTCTCCTCGCCAGCTTTATGATGGTGAGCCTGAGCCAGACTCACATGAAAGGTATTCGGGTCAACTTGCCGGCTGCGGTTGCGCCTCCGCCAAGCCAGGTGAAGGATTATGTCTCCATAAAGGTGCAGGAAGGGAACGCTGTTTACTTCGACAATCAGTATGTGTCAGATGACCAGGTCCTCCCGCGTCTTTACCAACTCCACAGCGCTAATCCGGACATTAAGGTCTCGATCAGCGCAAGCTTGATGGCCATGCACGGCGATGTGATTTCGGTTTTGGACAAGGTCCGTTCCGCCGGAATCACGAAAGTTGGGTATCAAATCAGAGCAGCGGGCGCTCCAGCGGCTCAGCAGCCCGGCGCCCCGCCACCGCCGCCCAAGCCCTGATCGCTTAGCTTAAGAGCCCCAAGTTTAGCGGCAAGCGCGCGAGTCGCTTGTGTCCGGTGGCTGATCCTATTCTTCACTTTGGGAGGCAACTCAGCAAAAGTCTGTCCGAATCCGTTCGGAACAAAAATTGGATCGTAGCCGAATCCGTGCGAGCCGCTCGCTCGCTCGACAATTGTTCCTTCGACGGTTCCTTCGAACGTGCCGAGCAGCTCGCCTTCGTGCGCAAGCGCAATCACGCAACAAAAGCGCCCTGAAGCAAAGTGGCGCAAGTTTGCAACTTGCCCTGCGCCAGAATCACAACTTGCAAAGTTGTGCCACATTGCTCGGCGCGAAAGTTCGCCAAGTAACTTGTCAATATTCTCTTTGTCGCTCGCGTTCTGGCCGGCGTAGCGCGCGGAATAAATTCCCGGTGCGCCATCGAGCGCGTAAACCTCCAAGCCGGAGTCGTCCGCAATGACGAGGCCGGGCAATTCTTTTGATGCGGCGGTCGCCTTGAGAACCGCGTTTTCTTCAAACGTCTTTCCGCTTTCCATCGTTTCGGGAATTTGAGGATGATCGGACAAATCGCGGACTGCGAAGCGCGGTCCGAGAATCCGTTGAATCTCGCGTGTCTTGCGCGCATTGCGGGTGGCGACAATCAAATGCTGCACGTTTGACAGGATTCAGCGGATTGACCACTAATCAACACGAATGGACACGAATAGCGGAAAGTTGTTGGTCAAACAGAGAGTTGTTTTGTGAATTCGCCTTCATTCCCGTCCATTCGTGGTTAACGTCAGGAGTTTTTCATGAGCGAGCGCCGCAAGCCGTATCCGTTCGATCAGATCGAGCCAAGATGGCAGACGATCTGGGAGGAGCGGCAGCTTTTTCATGCGCCCAATCCGGGCGAGAAAAATTTCGATCCCTCAAAACCAAAATTTTATATCCTCGACATGTTTCCCTACCCAAGCGGAGCCGGTTTACACGTCGGACACCCTGAAGGCTATACCGCGACCGATATCGTTGCGCGTTACAAACGGATGCGTGGATTCAATGTCCTGCATCCGATGGGTTGGGACGCGTTTGGTCTGCCGGCGGAGCAATACGCGATCAAAACCGGAGAGCACCCTGCGACCACGACGCGTGCAAATGTTGCAAAATTTGAAGCGCAGCTGAAGCGCATTGGCTTTTCTTATGATTGGCAGCGGGAAATCAATACGACCGACCCGCGCTACTATAAGTGGACCCAGTGGATTTTTCTTCAGATCTACAATTCCTGGTTCAACGCCGAGGCGAATAAGGCCGAGCCGATTTCGACTTATCGTGGCCCGGCTCCTGACCGCGTTCGCCTCGCTTATGTCGCTGATGTCCCGGTTAACTGGTGCGCAGAGCTGGGTACCGTTTTGGCAAACGAAGAAGTCGTCGATGGAAAAAGCGAGATTGGCGGTTTCCCGGTCGTTCGGCGGCCGATGCGACAATGGATGCTGCGAATCACGGCCTACGCGGAGCGACTGCTGAATGAACTCGACGGACTCGATTGGCCCGAAGGCATCAAATTGCTCCAGCGTAACTGGATTGGACGCAGCGAAGGCGCGGAAGTCGATTTCTCTGTAGCCGGAATCGACGATCGAGGCTACAAAATTCGCGTCTTCACGACCCGACCGGACACGCTTTATGGCGCGACTTACATGGTGCTTGCGCCCGAGCATTCACTTGTCGATTTAATCGTAACCGAAGAACAATGGCCAGCTGTGCGCGAGTATCGCGAGCGGGCGGCGCGCAAGAGCGACTTGGAACGAACGGAACTGGCGAAGGAAAAAACGGGCGTTTTCAGCGGCGCGTACGCAGTCAATCCAGTAAATAGTGAGCGAATTCCAATCTGGGTTGCCGATTACGTGCTGCTTGGTTATGGAACAGGCGCCATCATGGGCGTGCCCGCCCATGACGAACGCGACCTCGCGTTTGCGCGAAAATTCCATCTGCCCATTCGCGAAGTGGTACGTCCATTGGGTGGCGAAGATCCGATTGGCTTCGTCGGCGAAGGAATCGCAATCAATTCGCCCGTTATTGATGGCCTGCCATCGCGGGAAGCGATCCGGAAAATCACGGCGTGGTTAGAAGAACTCGGTCTCGGTAAAGACACGATCAATTACAAACTGCGCGACTGGCTGTTTTCGCGTCAGCGTTATTGGGGCGAGCCGTTCCCGATTGTTTGGGAGAACGAAAAACATCGCGCAATTGATCAAAACGAGCTTCCGGTGGTTCCGCCGCCGCTGGATGACTACAAACCGATCGGCACGGGCGAGCCGCCGCTTTCGAGGGCAAGAGAGTGGGTCCGCTATTCAGACAACGCGTTGCGCGAGACAAACACGATGCCGCAGTGGGCGGGCTCGTGTTGGTACTACCTGCGGTTCTGCGACCCGCAGAACGACAAACGTTTCGTTGGCAAAGAAGCGGAGCGTTATTGGATGGGCGGCGACAAGCCGGGCGGTGTCGATCTTTACGTGGGGGGTACCGAGCACGCGGTGCTGCATCTGCTTTACGCGCGTTTCTGGCACAAGGTGCTGTTTGACCTCGGTTATCTGTCGAAGCCGGAGCCGTTTCAGCGGTTAGTGAATCAGGGAATCGTTCTCGGCGAAGACAACCAGAAAATGTCGAAATCGCGCGGAAATATCGTCAATCCCGACGACGTCATCGACCAGTACGGCGCCGACGCGTTTCGCTGCTACGAGATGTTTATGGGGCCGCTCGAGCAAATGAAACCGTGGAGCATGCGCGGCGTCGAAGGCATTTCTCGTTTTCTCGCGCGCGTCTGGCGTTTGCTCATGGCTGAGAACCAGGCTGGCGAGTGGGAATTATCCACCAAGCTTAAAAATATCGATCCGGACAAGGCGCAACAGAAACTGATGCACGCGACGATCAAAAAAGTGACTGAAGACATCGAGTCGCTCTCGTTCAACACCGCGATTTCCCAAATGATGATTTTCGTGAACGCATTTACCAATGCTGAAACGCTCCCACTCTCGGCGATGCGGACATTTCTCGTTTTGCTCAACCCATTCGCGCCGCATCTCACTTCCGAGCTTTGGCAAAAGTTAAATTCAAAGTTTGGAGATAATGTCAGCGATATGACCGAGCAGAAATGGCCGGATTACGACGAACGATTCCTGGCCGAAGACGAAGTTGAAATGGTCATCCAAGTGAACGGAAAAGTGCGCGACCGAATGAACATGTCGATCCATTCGACCGAAGAAGACACGAAATCGGCTGCTCTCGCGAATCCCAGAATTCAACGACTCGTCAACGGAAAAACCGTTCGTAAAGTAGTCGTCGTCCCCAAAAAACTAGTCAACATTGTGATATGAAGTGGCTCGAAAACGTTTGGAAAGAATTCAAGGAATTCGCAATCAAAGGTAACGCCATTGATCTCGCGGTCGGCGTGATTATCGGCGCGGCCTTTGGCTCGATCATCAATTCGCTCGTCAAAGACGTGGTCATGCCCCCGATCAGCCTTCTTACCGGCGGACTGGATTTCTCGAATAAGTTCATCATTTTGCGAGCCGCGAAAGATGGGAGCACTGCATTTAACACGTCGGCAGACGCGCTAAAAGCAGGCGCGATTACCTGGAATTACGGGAACTTCATCTCACTCGTGATTAATTTCTTGATTGTGGCCGGTGCAGTTTTTCTGCTTGTGCGCGGAATTAACAAGATGAGGGGAGCAACAGAAAAGGAGCCTACATCGAAGGAGTGCCCGGCTTGTGCGATGAAGATCCCAGTGAAGGCCACGCGCTGTCCGCATTGCACGACGGAATTGACGGAAGCAAACAAGGCGCTGTAGCCGCCCCGCTCTGTCGGGGCGTCTCTCTCACGGCGACAATTAGCCGTAGGTTTTGTTCAGGCGCAACCTAACTCGATTTCAAAGCACCCCATGAAAGGAGATTGATTAAGTCGGATTAACCGAGACTTGCGAATCCTTTTGGAGTCGCCTCGGGAAATTAGCGCTTGCATCTGGCTGCTTGAGTTGCTATTGAGGCCGCCATACTGCAAATGCCAAAGTGCCTTAACCTTACACTCGCAGGAATTGTGTCTTGCCTGGTCGTTGGCTGCGCCACGCATTCCGGGCTGAACCTCGCCGGCGCCCAACGCAGGCAAAACGTTAGGACTACCGCCTATACTCATACCGAAAGAGGCGGAGCCCACAACGCGCTCGGCAGATATCTCTCCGGCCGCCACGTAATGAGTGCCGCGTCTGATTGGTCGCGTTTCCCGCTCGGGACGCGATTTCGAATCGCTGATAGTAGTGAAGAATATGTGATCGACGATTACGGAATGGCGCTGATTGGGACCAATACGATCGACCTTTACAAGCCGAGCCGCCTTGAAATGAAAGGCTGGGGCGTGCGCTACGTCGATATCGATATTTTGCAGTGGGGGTCGGAGGAACAGAGCCTGAAGGTGCTCGCACCGCGTTGCAAAAACCATTGCGTGCAGCGGATGGTCGCGAGTTTGCAGCAGAAAAGAGCGCTGCAGAAGAAAGAATTGGTCGCCAGCCTCGACCCAAAAAAAACTCAGCCCAAGAAAAAAACGTAGCCGCTTACGCTTTCTTTTGGCACGCGGCTCAGGCCCACCGGAATTTCGCCGATGAAAATTCTCGTCGTTGGCGGCGCCGGTTACATCGGGAGCATTTGCACGGAGTTGCTTCTCGATGAAGGCCATGAAGCGATTGTCTTCGATAATCTGGGGGAAGGCCACCGTAGCGCAGTGGATTCACGGGCAAGATTCATCCAAGGCGACCTGACTGAGCGCGAAAAAATCCAGGCCATGCTTTCCAGCACTCGCCCGGAAGCGGTAATGCATTTTGCTGCCAGCGCGCTCGTCGGCGAGTCAATGCGTGATCCGTCCAAATACTTTCGCAACAACATTTCCAACGGTTTGAACCTGCTCGATGCCATGGTGACAACGCATGTAGAACGGATCGTTTTTTCCTCGACCTGTGCTATTTTCGGGCCGCCTACGCGACTGCCAATCGACGAAACTGCGCCGCCGCGCCCAATCAATCCTTACGGCGAATCGAAACTCGCCTTTGAAAGAATTTTACGCTGGTACGACCAGATTCATAGTTTGAAGTTCGTTTCACTTCGCTACTTTAACGCGGCCGGCGCCACGGGGAATTTCGGCGAAGATCACCGGCTTGAGACACATTTGATTCCAAACGTGCTCAAGGTCGCGCTTGGCGAAAAACCGCACGTGGAAATTTACGGCACCGATTATGAAACTCCCGATGGCACCTGCATTCGCGACTACATCCACATTCTCGATCTTGCGCGGGCGCACATTCTGGCTCTGGAGGCGGCCAAGAGCGAATTTTACAATCTCGGCACCGGCGGTGGCTCCAGCGTTCGGGAAGTGATCGCAGCTTGCCGTAAAATCGCAGGACGAAACATTGATACCGTCGAAAAACCGCGTCGATCCGGCGATCCATCGCGACTCATCGCCTCCTCGGAAAAAATTAAAAATGAACTGGGCTGGCGACCACAGTTCCAGTCACTGGAGGCGATCATCGAGAGCGCCTGGAAATGGCACCAGAAATTTCCGCATGGTTACGGCGACTGAAGCTGTAGCAGCTCCGAAAGCGTTCGGAGTCGCTTTCGTCCGACGCTCACAGACTCCGGCTACAGAAAAAAAGCGCTCGCGAAAACCTTCCGCGAGCGCCTTTGATTCTACTAAACGAACGACCTTTCGCGATTAAGGCTTGGTCGTTGTCGTTGTGGTTTCTTTCTTCTCATAGACCGCTGCTGGCTGGCTCAACACGACTTTGCGAACAACCACTCGGTCGCCAACATTCGTGTAATAGACCGTCGCCGGGATGTCCGGCCGGATCGCCGACCAGGTTACGGTGTGACCCTCTGGGTCGAGAATGGTCGTCTCTTTCGTGTAGTAGTACCGCACCGGAGCGGCATCCGGCGCCGTTCGGAACATGATATAATCCGAATCCGGCGTGTAAGCGGTAATCGTGCCTGTGGTCGAGGTCGTGGCGGTCGTCGTTGTGCCGGTCACCGGATCCACAGTTGTTGTTGTGGTCTCCTGTGCCAGCGCTATGCCGAGCGCGGCCGCGCAAAGCACGCATGCTGTTAATATTTTCACTAATCTCGTTTGTTTCATATTTGTCCCTCTGCTTTGATTAAATGGATGTTCTCCATCGTGTATGTCTCCGGCCCCTTAACGCCGGAGTTTCTTCAGCTACGCCTTGATATCGTAAATTCCGTCTCGTGTGGCCGTCTCGGAGGAGGTAATCGACGTGCTTGTGCCAGGGCAACGTAACGCGACCTCTATGCAGACTTTACCCGGGTTTCGCGATTTCCTCCCCGAGGATTGGGCGAAGCGCAATTACATCTTTGCACGCTGGCGCGAAGTGACCCGTCGTTACGGTTTTGTGGAATGGGAAGGTCCTCTGCTCGAGCCCACCGAGCTGTACAAAAAAAAGAGCGGCGCAGAAATTGTCGATCAACTTTTTAATTTCACAGACAAAGGCGAACGCGAAGTCGCGTTGCGCCCCGAGCTAACGCCCACGCTCGCCCGCGTGGTCGCCGCTCACGAACGTGAGTTCAAGAAACCGCTGAAATGGTTCTCGATCGGTCAATTCTTCCGCTACGAAAAACAGCAGCGCGGTCGGTTACGCGAGCATTTTCAGCTGAATTGCGACATCATCGGTGAAGCGGATCTCGCAGCAGATATCGAGCTCGTGGCCCTTTGTATCGACCTCCTGCGCGCATTCGGGTTCACCGAGAGAGATTTCGTCGTCCGAATCAGCGACCGCGAATTCTGGACCGATTTTCTGCGCGAACGAGACGTGCCGGCAGATCGCTGGGACGAATTGCTGCAGGCGATTGACAAATTTGGGCGCGAGCCACGTGAGAAAACGGCCGGGAAACTCGGCAATCTCGCCGAGCCTGTCTTTGCGACTTTAAAAAGCGCCGGAAAAGATGAGAAGCTAGGCAGACTCGTCGATGCTCTGCGTGGGCGCGGCCTGGCGGATTTTGTGGCGATCGATATCGGCATCGTTCGCGGGCTTGCTTACTACACCGGTATTGTATTTGAGGTGTTCGACCGCGCCGGAAGCTTTCGCGCCGTTGCTGGCGGCGGACGATACGACAACTTAATCGCGCAGCTCAGCGATGGCGCCGTCTCGCTGCCGGCACTCGGTTTTGCCATGGGAGACGTCATCCTTGGCGAATTAATCAACGAAGTCCCGCACGCCCGCGAAGCGATGGAGAAAGCAATCGCGAGTGACAGGAAGATCGGCATCTACGTTGTGATCGCGAAGGAAGAACGCCGCGGCGACGCCCTAACACAAGCTCAGCAACTTCGCGACCTCGGCTACGGCGTCGATTACCCGTTCACGCCAACAAAAGTTCCGAAACAATTTCAAACTGCTGAAGATTTGGGCGCGACGATCGCGATTCTTTACGGCGACGAATGGCCGCAGGTTAAGCTAAAGAATATGGCAACCGCTGAGCAAGAACTTGTGCCGCACGATCGCCTACTTGCACACTTGCAAGCGCAACCCAGCTTGTCATCCTGAGCGGAGCGAAGCGGAGTCGAAGGATCCCGCGCCTCTATCCTCGGTTTGGCAACGAGATTCCTCGACTTCGCTCGGAATGACAAAAGATGTTTCGTACACACGATTGCAATTCACTTCGCAAGAGCGACATCGGCAGGCAGGTGACATTAGCCGGCTGGGTAAATGTCACACGCGATCACGGCGGTGTTGTTTTCATTGATCTGCGAGATCGCGAAGGGCTGACTCAGATTGTTTTTCGCCCCGAGGAAAACGCGGAACTCGCGAAGGAAGCGCACAGTTTGCGTAGCGAAGATGTGATCGAGGTCTCGGGGCGCGTCGCCGCGCGTCTGCCGGGCACTGAAAATCCGAATCTCGCGACCGGCGATATGGAAGTCATCCCAAATCAGCTGCGAATTTTGAATCGGGCGGACACGCTACCCTTCCCGATCGACGCCGAGCCGCAGAATGAAGATTTGCGGATGAGGTACCGGTATTTCGATCTCCGGCGGCCACGTCTCGCGCGCAATTTGCGAGTGCGCCATCGGGTCGCGAAGGCGACGCGCGATTATCTCGACACCCAGGGCTTTGTCGAAGTGGAAACACCAATTCTTTCCAAAAGCACGCCGGAAGGCGCGCGCGATTTTTTGGTACCAAGCCGGATCACCCCCGGAAAGTTTTATGCGCTGCCGCAGGCGCCGCAGCAATACAAACAACTGCTCATGGTAGCCGGTGTGGAGAAGTATTTTCAGATCGCGAAATGTTTTCGTGATGAAGATTTGCGCGCCGACCGGCAACCGGAGTTTACCCAGATTGACATCGAAACTTCGTTCGTCACGCCGCACGACATTTTCGCTGTGACCGAAGGGATGCTGGCGGCGATTTTCAAGGCCGCACGCAACATCGACATCAAAACTCCGTTCGACCGGCTTACATATCGCGAGGCGGTCAGTCGCTACGGCAGCGATAAACCGGACCGCCGTTTTGGGATGGAACTTGTCGATCTCGGAGAAGTTTTTAGCCAAAGCAGTTTCAAAGTTTTTCGCAGCGCACTCGATGCGGGCGGAGTAGTGAAAGCGGTCAATGCGAAAGGCTTCGCCGGAATTACGATCGGACAAGCCGATGAACTTACGGAAATTGCAAAGTTGTACGGCGCCAAAGGTCTCGCCTTCATCAAGATCGAGAACGGCGAATGGAAATCGCCCATCGTGAAATTCTTCTCTGAGGCGGAAAAGGCGGCGCTGCAATCGAAACTAGAAATCGAGGAAGGCGACTGCATCTTCTTCGGCGCAGACAAATGGGAAATCGCCTGCGAAGTGCTTGGCCGATTACGGCTGCGCATCGCAGAGATGCAAAAGCTCAGGACTGCTGCTGAAATCTGGGACTTTCTCTGGGTCACAGATTTTCCGCTCTTCGAATGGAGTCCCGAGGAAAACAAATGGAACGCCATGCATCACCCATTTACGCGACCGAAAACCGAGGACATGGCGCTGTTTGAAGCGAAGAAATTCGCAGACGTTCGCGCCGAGGCGTACGATATCGTATTGAATGGCGTCGAGATTGGCGGCGGCAGCATACGTATTTACGAGCCAGAGTTGCAGGAGAGAATGTTCGAAGCGCTCGGCATCAGGCCGGAACATCAGCAATCCCAGTTTGGGCATTTGCTCCGCGCGCTGCGGCTCGGCGCGCCACCGCACGGCGGAATCGCCCTCGGGCTCGATCGGCTGGTCATGCTCATTTGCGGCGAAGAGACAATTCGCGATGTGATGGCATTCCCGAAAAACAATCGTGGACTGGACCTGATGACAAACTCGCCTGGCGAAGTCGATCCGCGACAATTGCGCGACTTGTCGATCAAGTTGGCGCGCGAGAAAAAGGTGTAGTGGTGGTCTGTCCTCAGGATCGACAAACTCGCGTCTAAGCTGGGTTTCGTTGTATAGGCCTGATTGATACGCTTCGAGTTGTTGATCGAAGCGCTCAACGAGATCCGCAATCACAGGGGAGCCGGCATAGCTGATCGAGAATTAGATGCTAGCCCCCTCAAGATCAAGCTGGCTGCCGACGAATGGGGCAGAACTGATTATGCCGGCTTAAAAGCTTGAGCGCGGGTCGCTCAATAGCCCAGGGCCTTTTTCCGCTCCAAGGATATCTTTCGCGAATTCGGGCGGAACGTCGTCCTCCGCGTAGATGGCGTGCACCGGACACACGTCCACACATGCCATGCAATCAATGCAATCTTCCGGGTGAATGACCACCTGGTTGTCCAGTTCGTAGAAGCAGGCGACTGGGCACACCTCCACACAGTCGGTGAACTTGCATCCGTTGCATTTGTCGGTCACGACGTGGGGCATGGGATTTGGGTGGTTAAGGTTGCGTGAAAAGACTGCCGTTGATGCTCAAGTAATCAGTGATGCCCGTCCGGTCAATTCCTCTTTCAATATCGCGCTAAGCCGCTCCTGGGTGATTTTCGCGGCCGGTCCGGAACAAAATCGCTACCGAAAACGTGACGATTGTTCCGAAGCAGATCCACCAGGGAAACACCAGGACTGGTAGCCAGCTTGGCTGCACGTAGAGCTGCCTACCGAAGATGCTGGCGATGCCATTGGGCAATCCGCTCAAAATAGCTACGACAATAAAGCCAATCACCATGGCAACGAGGTTGCCGCGATTGTTGCCGCGTCGTTTGGTGAAAATTCCGCAAAGGAAAACGCCAAGCAGCGAGCCATAGGTGTAACCGAAAATGCCGAGCACGATCGGAATGATTCGCACATCGGGGTGCACGATTACGAGATAAGACGTTGTGGAAGCAACCGCGATCATTAGGATCGAAAACCATATCGTGGCCCAGCGAACCGCGCGCAGACTTTGTTCTGTTGTCGATCTTGGGTTGATAAAGGTTTCATACCAATCACGCGTGAAACTGGTAGCCAGCGCGTTCAGGGCGGTGCTAAGCGAGCCCATCGCCGTGGCAAAAATTCCTGCGATCAAGAGTCCGCGCAGCCCGACTGGCATTTCATACAAAATGAAGTGACAGAATGTTTCGTTAGGCGTTTTCGGAAGCGTCGGATCGGGGTGCGCCTGGTAATACGTCCAGAGCAGCAGACCGATGCTGAGAAATGTCAGCACAATCGGGATGTCAGCGAGACCGGACATGATCAGCGATCGCCTGCTGCGGCGAACGTCAGGCGCGGTCAACATGCGCTGCACCATATCCTGATCAGTGCCGTGCGTGGCCATCGTGATGAATGTCGATCCGATCATTCCGGCAAAAATTGTGTATTCGGTCTCAAACATTCCTTTGATTTGTCCCCAACCCGTCTTGGCCGGATCGAGACCTGTGGTTAGAAAATCGGAAATGCCAAATCCGCCGTGGCGTTGCACGATTTCGTGCCAACCACCGGGGATTGCCGAATAAAGCAATCCAAGCGCAATGAGCGCGCTGCCCATCATGATTGAAGCTTGAATAAAATCGGTCCAGATGACCGCTTTGATTCCACCTAGTGTCGTGTAAATCGCGGTAAGGATCACGATCGCAATCGTTGATCCGATATAAATCAGCAGCATTTCAGCTCGCCCGGGGCGGCTGCCTGAGATCATCTGGTAGGCGAGCGCGAGCGCAATGGCCGCCACATACAAACGTGCACCAGACGCGAGCAGGCGCGTGATCATGAAAACCGCGGATGCTGCGTTCTTCGTCGGCACCCCGAACCGCGCGGTGAGATACTCGTAGATCGAGTACACTTTATAATCGTAATAGGGCTTGATGAAAATATAGCTAACGAGAATGCGTGCGAGGATCGTCCCGAGCGCGAGTTGCACGTAAGTGTAGTTGCGGAGCGCAAAACCTTCACCCGGCGTGCCGAAAAAAGTGCCCGCGCTTGTCTCGGCTGCGATGATTGAAGCAAGGACCGCCCACCACGGAATCCGACGCCCGCCTAGCGCAAAGTCGGCAAGGTTTTCCTCCTTTCGCCCCATGTAGAGGCCGATCGAGATGATGAGAACAAAATAGAGAACGAGAACTCCTGAGTCGATCACGAGCCGTCCATCCATGTCGACCTTAGTTAGCCACAGATGAACACAGATTCACACAGATAAAGAAGCGAAGATTTCAAATTGCATCATCCGTGTTTGATCCGTGTTAATGTGTGGCAAGAATGAAGCTGGTTGAAATTCCCGCGCTGGATTTCGATCTGGCGATGAGCCTCGACTCCGGCCAGGTCTTTCATTGGCAAAAGACCGATAACGGATTTGTGGGAACAATTGGCGACGAGCCGGTTTATGCGGAACAGAGCGGCGAACTTTTACGCGTGAGCCAGGGTCGCACGGAATTAGTTCGTCATTATTTCGCGCTCGATCATCCGCTTGCGGAAATCTGCGCATCGTTTCCGAATGATGCGATCATGAGCGCAGCGCGACGTTTTTGTCGCGGCTTGCGGATTATTCGTCAACCGAAGTGGGAATGTCTTGCCACCTTCATCTGTTCATCGATGAAGCAGCTCGCGCACATTCGTCAAATTTCGCTCGCGCTCCGGAACCGTTTTGGTGACCAACGTCACGTCGAGAACCATGTCGTTTACACGTTTCCACCGGCGCAGCGAATTGGGCAAGCTTCTGAGAGTGAATTACGCGAATGCGCACTCGGTTATCGCGCCAAGAACCTGCTCGCAACCGCGCGGCTCGTGAGTTCAGGTGAAGCGAATCTGGAAGGGTGGTACGCGTTATCCGATGTCGATCTTCGGGCAAGGCTGTGCTGGCTGCCGGGCGTTGGCGTGAAGGTTGCTAATTGTATGATGCTCTTCGGCTACGAACGCCTGCGCTCTTTTCCCATCGATGTTTGGATCGAGCGCGTCTTGCGAGAGAAATACTTCCCGCGGAAGAAAAAAATGACGGCGCAGGGGCTGCGTGAATTTTCCGAAACCTATTTTGGCGAACACGGCGGTTACGCGCAGCAATACTTGTTTCATCATGCGCGGACAGCTTTACGGAAGTCGGCAGCAGCGAGAGATTCCTCGACTCCGAAAGCGCCTGCTCGCCCGGTCACTGCGGGCCTTTCGGAGTTCGGGGCCCGGAATGAGAAGAGGAGAGATGCGCGAATGGCCTCATGCAGTCAGGAGCAGCCAGAGACTCTTGAACCAAAAAGCTTTCGGGGTTCGGAATGACAACGGAAAGCCCCTGGCTTCGGGGAAGCGGGAATTGAGAGCCTGCCCTTTCCGCAGTCGAAATGGGTCAATCGCGCCTGTCCATTGCGCAATCAGAAGGCGAGGGGTCGTTCATCGAACCCACCGAAGGCCCGGCGCAATTTGTCAGCGCTCGTCGGGTGAGATAATGTCCAGGTTCTAAGCTGAGGAAACTCTGAGCCCGAATCTCTGCTACATTTGTTAATAGACCGCTTTCATGACGACGGCTAATATCATGTTCGCTCAACCGGGCGGCGGAATGCTCGATCACGAACACGATGCGCGAAAGGTATTGTGGGCGCTGCTTGCGGCAATTTTCATTCATTTAGTGGTCGCTTACCTGCTTGCTGTGTGGGGCGGAGTTTTCTCCCCGGCAGCTCCAATCGAGGAACAGCCGGTTCAACTGACCTTTGTTGATCTTCCGCAGGCACCGTTGGTTCCCAAGAACTCAGCCTTTATGGAGACGGACGAATCGAAAGCATCTGCGCAGCCACCGAAGGAGAAAACATTTGAATCGAACGCCAACTCCATCGCGGCGAGCGAGCTTCCCGCCACTGGCGAAGCGCCATTGCCGTCGCAAACGGGCAAGGATCGGCCGTTTGTGGATCTAGAAACACATCCGCACTCGCTTCAAATGGACGGGGCGCAACCGCAGCCAAGTGTGATGCCGCAAGAAAATCCGACGCCGTCGGCAGCCCCGCAACCGGCTCCGCTCACCGCAGCGGAACAATTTGCAATGTTAACGGCGAGGCCCACTCCGGCGGAGAAGCCTTCCACTGCACCGGCATCGATGCGGTCCGCATATCGCGCTTTGAAAGATCGAACGCGCGTCTCGGGAAGGATCACGAATCGCGGGATTAGTTCGGTCAACGCGCTAGGGACACCCTTGGGACGCTACCAAAAGATAGTGACGGATTCAGTCGGATCGCGCTGGTATACTTATGTGGATCAGAAGCGTGACTTGATTAACATTGGCACCTTGCGGCTTCGATTTTACGTCGACCGGAACGGAGCGGTGAAGAATCTCAAGGTGACCGAGAACAGCTCGAACGAGGCTTTTGCCAACGTTTGCTTGCAATCGGTTCTTGAAGCCCAACTTCCGCCGATTCCTGAGGAAATCGCGAACACTCTGCCGCCAGAGGGTCTGGAGTTCGAGGCATTCAGTTTCACTATTTATCCAAATTTATGATCGCCGCCTGGATAATTGGCGAAACGCCGGGAGTCGTAGACAAGGTCGTCGGGTTTTTCACGAGGGGCGGGCTGTTCATGTGGCCGCTGCTCGCATGCTCGATTGTGTCCGTGACGACGATGATTTTGCGCGGCGTCGCCTTGCGAGAGAAAAACGTGATGCCACGGATGATCGAGAACGAGATCGAACGCCTCGTTCCCGGAGGGAGCGTGGAGCGGCTGGCGCGGATAGTGCATGTTGATCCGTCGTCGCTGGCGCGGATCACGCGTGTCGCGCTGCAATATTTGCGCGGGCCGCGCTCGGAAAACGTGGAAGTGGTTCAAACGCGTGCGCGTCACGAGATGGTGCGCCTTGAAAAAGGTCTCATCGTTCTCGAAGTCATCGTAGGCATTGCACCGCTGCTCGGTTTGATCGGCGCGGTTTCGGGACTGGTGCATGTTTTTTCCCATCTAGGATTGAGCTCGGGCGCATCGGACACCCGCCAGATCGCGCTCGGCATCGCCGAAGCGCTGAATGCAACCGTTTTCGGGCTTTCGATCGCCGTGCCGACGCTGATCGGGTTCAGCTATTTTTCGAGAAAAGTAGAAGTGATGTCGGTGGAGATGGAAACGTTAGTCGTCGAGTTAATCAACAAATGCTATTACGGGCGATCCTCGCGCGAATTCGAGCCAGCAAAAGCGCCGTCCGCCGCGCACATACCGATTCCGACGCCGGTCGCGTAAAACGCGCGGCACATTTCACGCCATGAACTTCGCGGTGCGAAAACGGCGAGCGCCCCTCATTATCATCGTCTCGCTCGTCGATATTCTGATCATCCTGCTGATCTTTTTTGTCGTCTCAACGACGTTTAAGAAAGATCAGCCGGAGGTGCAAATTAATCTGCCGGAATCCAAGACTGCGAAGAGGCTGCCCGCTGAATTGGAACACGCGATCG
>QHOM01000057.1 GCA_003218785.1 Verrucomicrobiota bacterium | reverse complement strand
GAAAGCGCCTTACACTGCCGATCGCATCGCCTTTGTGCGTGCTTTCTACAGTTACGCTCGCACCAATCCGAACGGTCGGCCGCAGCTCTGGAGCGAGTGGCTAACCTCTGATGCGCACTGATTGTGCTACGCCGAAGGTCCACCTTCGCTTCACTACGGCGAGACAGTCATCCAAGGCTTACGGGGGCTGGCTTGCCGAGCCGTACCTCGCAACAATTTCAGCCACTCTCGAGCCGTCCGCCTCCGCTAAAGCTACGGCGCGACAGCCTTCGCTCTCCACTACGCTGCGAGCGAAGGTCACTAAAAGTGGCGACGAGCAAATTCCCGACCGGAGCCGGTCTTTAGATATTTCTCGAACGCACGGGCTTTGGCCTTGGAGTCGAACGCCATGACCGTCTGGATTCGCCACGGACGATGTTTTGTGGTGGGCGCGCAAAGTCCTTGATTGTGTTTAATCAGTCGGGCTTGGAGATCCTGGGTGATGCCCGTATAATGAATCGTCTTGTTGTTTCACTAACGAGAACATAAACATAGAAGAAACGTTGCATTTTGCTGGCCTGCCAAGCCGTAGTCTTTTGGAGCATCGAGTGGAAGTTCAAAACGGGCCCGCCTACGCTTTGCTCCGGCGTGGCAGCCATCGCTTTTTGCGCTGCGCTCCAAAAGCGAAGGCTGGAGGCGAGGGGAGTTGAACCCCTGTCCTCGTCGCTATCCACGCAAACATCTACATGTTTATCCGGCGAAAAATTTTAAGGAGCCAAACGTTGCACCGGCACACTGCCGGCTCCCGAGCGTCCGCGAAATCGATTCACAAACCCGGCGCGGTCGCTCCGCCGACTTGCCAGCCTGCTGTCCACGTTTCCGGCGCTAGCAGGCGTCACTTCGGAAACGTCGCGGTCAATTAAGCCGCGAGAGCTAGATCTTCGTGATCTGCGTTTATTTTGTTTGGTTCGGTTTTTAACGAGGCCAACGAACCATCCTCGACATGCCGCCCGCGCTTCAAACGATGAGTCGAAGCCAGTACGCCCCCGATTGTGCTTGAACAAATACCGCAAATTGAGGTCTTATGCAAACAATCTTGAACATTTTGCGTTCCTTTTTTGCAGCGTTGCGAGTTCAATGAAGAAAAGTCCGGAATGGCAATTGAAATAACATCTCCATCTTTGACCGGAGCCCACCCGGAGAAGAGCGCCTCTTACAAAGAGGTCCAGCGGTTGCCCTTTCCAGCAACGGTGCAACCGGTCTCTGGATCCCGGTTTTTCCGACGCGCTCCACGGTTGACGCGCCGCAATTTCAGTAGTCGGGCAAGTGAACTTTCCGGGGGCAAGGCGATCATCCTTTCGGCTCCAAAAAGCGGACGCACGTGGATCCGAACATTTCTTTGCGCTTATTTTTGCAAACTTCATGGTCGCGAGTTCACGCTCAAGCCGGAGCGTTACCACGAACCGAGTATTCCTCGCCTGGTTTTTTCTCACGATTTATTTGAGCACCGGACGAAAGGCGATCTTTGGGACAGAATCCGCGGCAAGTACCTTGTCCCGAAGAAGGAGCTTCGCCGGGCAAAGATCATTCTGCTCGTGCGAGACCCGCGTGATTGTTTCGTGTCGCTCTATGTCCAGATGACCAGGCGCGATCCAAGCGCCCCGGCAAAGTTCAAGCAGGAAACTGTCAGCGACCTCTTACGCGACAAAGGATTCGGAATTCGCGCCATCGTTAAAACTATGAACGATTGGCTGAATGAATTCTCGGGTCGCGAAAATTTCATGATGATTCGATATGAATCGCTGCGTGCATCGCCGGCCGAGAATTTTCGCGACGTGCTTGCTACACTCGGCGAAACGGCCCCGGACATGTCGATCTTTCAGGCCGCGCTCGATTTCTCGCAGTTCGAAAATATGAAAAAATTGGAGGCAGCTGGCGCTTTTGATTCCAAAATTCTGCGTCCCGGCGATGTACGCGATCCAGAATCGTTCAAAGTGCGCCGCGGCAAGGTAGGCGGTTACCGCGAGTATCTGTCAGCGCAGGATCAAGAATATGCGGCCGAGACGATGGCCATACTTGATCCCCGGTTTGGCTACCGCACTGACGCTGCCGGCGGAAGCACAGCATCCGGGTAGCGCGCGTCTCCGCGCGTTGGTTTTCCGCGTCTGGCAGTCTTTGTCCGGGCTAGTACCGCCAAGAATTTGTCGCAGTGACGGAGAGTTCGTGATCGCTAGGCCGCGACAAGCAATGTGCAAAGCTCGTGCTCTACCTGGAAATATTCACATTCGTCGGGATCCCCCCAGGCGACGGTTCTTTGCGGGGCCAACAGCTGCTGCAAATGCTCGTGATCGTTGCGTTTATCGCCCACAGAGAAGGCTGGGCAGCCAGCGAGTGACTCGCGCAAGAATTTTTTTTTAATTTCTACTTGCGCAGTAGACTTTAATTCTAATATCATACTAAACAAGTGGACATGAACTTTCTAAACGCGGCGAATATCGATCTCGGCATCGCTTCTGAATTGGGCCTGCCCATCGCTGCAGGCGAGCGAGCTGGCCGCGAAAGAAAAACTGCCTTTGAAATTTTTGGAACAGATTTTTATGCAGTTAAAGGCGGCCGATTATGTCAGTCCGCCCGCTCACAGAGAAGGGTGCCCAGCCAGCGAGTGACCCGCGCAGGAAATTATTTTTTAATTTCTACTTGCGCAGTAGACTTTAATTCTAATATCATACCAAATAAGTAGACATGAAACTTTCCAAACGCGGCGAATATGCGCTCCGGGCATTGATCGATCTCGGCATCGCCTCTGAATTGGGCCTGCCCATGCTGCAGGCGAGCGAGCTGGCAGCGAAAGAAAAACTGCCTGTGAAATTTTTGGAACAGATTTTTATGCAGCTAAAGGCGGCCGGTTATGTAGAGAGCAAGCGGGGCAAATTCGGCGGCTATTCACTCGCCAAAAGAATGGATCGAATTCGATTCGGTGCGGTTATCCGTTTGATTGACGGACCGCTCGCTCCGATTCGATGCGTGAGTCAAACGGGGTACGAGCGCTGCAGTTGCCCGGACGAAGTGCACTGCGGGTTGCGCATGCTTATGCTCGATGTGCGTAATGCCATCGCGAAGCTCCTCGACCGCTATACTCTCGCGGACATTATAGAAATCACGTTGCGCAAGCTGCGCCGGGACAAGGTTACGTCGCCGTTTCTCTCACGATCGACCAAGCTCCGCTCTGTGTTGCCGCCGATGGTTAATCGGCTGGGGGATGGCGGACAAGAATTCAACTCAGTAGGGCCAACATCAGGGAGACGCAGGAAATGAAATAGACAAAACAGTCGAGCGAAAAACAACAGACAAGGAGAAAAACTATGGTCATCAAGAAAATCATCTCACGGGCAGCGAGCGCGAGCCTGGCTGCACTCATTTCGCTGGCGGCGCAACCGCTAAGCGGCCAGACATCGTCCGAGTCCGAACGGCTCCAAAAGCTCGAGCGCGCGGTCGAGCTTTTGGAAAAGCGCAATGCCGAGCTGCAATCGGAAATCAGCAGCTTAAAAGCCCAGCAGGCTGCGGTTGTTCCTGAGGGCAAAATGAAAACGAAAATCATCTCCGAAGGGAAAACGTACGTCGAAAAGGTCATCGACGAGAAACCGCCCATTTACGTACAGCAGCGCGGATCGGAAATTAAGCTGGTCCTCGGAGGATTCATTCAAGTCAACTTTGAGGACAGTGACGCCTTCGCTTTCCAGGGAAATTTTGGTTTGAGTGAGATAAAAGATCTGTTCCGGCTGCGCCGGGCACGAGTCAATCTAACCGGCGATTTTGCGGAGCAATTCGATTTCAAAGTCGAAGGCGACTTTGGCCAGGGCGATGGGCTCAACTCCAACCGCACCGCATTTTCGGGCACAGACATCTGGCTCAACTGGCATCAATTTCCCGCAGCGCAAATCAAAGTCGGGCAATGGAAAGCGCCATTCGGACTGGACCAGCTTACTCCGGACACGTCCCTGTACACTATCGAACGCACTTTGCCGACCGGCGCAATTACACCGGATCGGCAGATCGGTGCTCAGCTTTGGGGAAAGCCTCTTACGAACATTTGGCCTGAGCAGAAGGATTTGTTGACCTATTACGCCGGCATCTTCAACGGGAACGGCAAGAACACGACCGTTAACGACAACAACAACTTCATGTATGTAGGCCGTCTGGAGTCGACCTTGTTCCAAGACGTTTTCGGTAAGGGATCCTTTCTCAAGCTTGGCGGCGACGTGCTCAACAGCCGCGATGACAAGGGCGTAAACATCTCGCAATCGGGGAACCTTCTGGTCAATGCTGACGGGTCCCTCTCGCCGTTTACCCTCCCTGGGGCGGATGAAAGAACGGCATGGAGCGTGGACGCCTGGCTCAAAGTGGGTCCCTTTGATTTAATTGGTGAGTACCTTCAGGAAAAAGTCAACGGCCGCACCGTGAACGGAGTGCCTCCAGGGTTCGCCAATTTTACGACGGACGGATTCTATGTGACGGGAGGCTATTTCCTGATTCCGAAGAAGCTTCAAGCCGTAGTTCAGTGGCAGGATTTAAACCCCGGACAAAAGGGTGACGACGGTCTCTATTCTATCCTGGGTGGTCTCAACTACTACATCCACGGGGACGATCTCAAGCTGATGGTTAACTATCTCCACACTTGGTCGGATTTCCGCCAAGCCAATCCTGAGTTTGGTCAGGATCAGTTCGATCAAGTCCTCGGGCGCGTGCAAGTAATGTTCTAGTTTGAACGAATGAAGGCGAGCTCGTATCTCAGCGACGCCGGCGCCGGCTGACGATCCCGACTTCCCGTAGCTGATGACGGCATTTCCTATTGAAAACAACCTATGAAGATAAAAACATTGGTAGCAGTTATCGGAGCGCTTGCGATTTTCCTGCAAACTGGCGGCGCGGAAGAGAAAACGGTGATTCGTTTCGGGCATTTCCCGAACATCACGCATGCTCAAGGTGTCATCGCCCACGCTCTGACCCGCCAAGGCAAAGGGTGGTTTGAGGAACGGCTCGGTCCAAATGTCGAGATCCAATGGTTCACTTACAACGCCGGGCCGTCTGCCATGGAGGCGATTTTTGCCGGCTCGCTCGATCTCACTTATGTCGGCCAAGGTCCCGCGCTCAACGCCCACTTCAAGTCAAATGGCGAAGAAATCCGTGTCATTTCAGGCGCGGCCAATGCTGGTGCGGCCTTGGTAGTAAAGGTAGATTCGGCTATCAAGACGCCAGCCGATTTTCGCGGAAAAAAAATTGCCACGCCGCAACTCGGCAACACACAAGACATCTCTTGCCGGGCCTGGTTAAAGGCGCAGGGGTTCAACGTTACGCAAACGGGCGGCGATGTGATCGTCGTGCCAACCAACAACCCGGATCAGCTCGCTCTTTTTCAAAGCGGCGGAGTCGATGCGGTTTGGACGGTCGAACCATGGGTAACGCGTCTCGAGCGCGATGCGAAAGCGCGCGTCTTTCTTGAGGACAAGGACATCATCACGACATGGCTTGTTTCCAGTGCGAAGTTCCTTCGCGATCGTCGCGAATTCGCAAAAAAGACCGCCGCGGCGAATGTGGAGCTGACGACATGGATTCAGGAACACGAAGCGGAAGCACAGAAGCTTTTGATTGCGGAATTGAAAGAGGAAACGAGAGCCGCCTTTGCGCCCGAGGCCGTCGCACAAGCTTGGAAACGAATTAAGTTTACAACCGAGGTGTCGCCCAATCTGATTGCCAAAGCGGTTCAGGATGGCAAAGACGCGGGATTTTATAAAGGTTCGACCGACACGTCCAAACTCGTCGAAACGCCCTGATCCTTTCGCCTTCGGTTAAGCAAAACCGATTTTTCAAATGTTTGTCACTCGTGCGATTCGTTTGGGTTCAAAAGCGACCTCGTCGGTCAGCGAAGAGCTGCGAGTAATAGCTCCGAGCAAACTCGCGATCGAAGATGTATCGAAGAGTTTCAAAACTGGCACCGGCGTCGTACAGGCGTTGGATCGAGTGAGTCTGCAAGTAGGCGAAGGTGAATTCGTCTGCCTTGTCGGCGCGAGCGGGTGCGGAAAATCAACCCTGCTCAACATCATTGCTGGATTGGAAAAGCCCGATGGCGGCAATGTGCTCGCGGATGGGAAGCCGGTGACCAGCCCAGGGCGAGAGCGTCTCGTGATGTTCCAGGAGCCGGCGCTTTTTCCCTGGCTCGATGTTTTCGGAAATGTGCTTTTCGGACTCAAGCTAAAGCCGAACTTGAGCAAAAAAAATCGACACGATGTCGCGAAATATTATCTCGAATTGGTTGGCCTGAGCCGGTTCGAACACGCGAACATTCACGAGCTCTCCGGTGGAATGAAGCAGCGCGTCTCCCTGGCGCGCGCACTTGCGCCGAATCCGCGCGTGCTTCTCATGGACGAGCCATTCGCCGCACTCGATGCGCTCACCCGCGAGCAACTTTACGGCGACATTCAGCAAATCTGGAAAGCGCGGCGCAAGACCATTGTCTTTGTCACGCATAATGTTCGCGAAGCAGCTTGTCTGGGCGATCGCGTTCTGCTTTTTTCGCCACATCCCGGCCGCATTCGGGAAGAATTTCCGGTCGAGCTACCCCGCCCGCGCGACATTAACAGTGTCGATCTTGCCGCTCACGCCACACAAATCACAAAGGCTCTGAAGAGTCTCGGTAAAGCCGAAGTCACTGTCGCAAGATGAAACGATTTCTTCTAGCGGCTGCATTCTTCGCTGTTCTTCTCCTGCTTTATTTGAAGAACGCGGCTGTGGACGGAACTCTGGCAAAGGCAACGGTGATCACCATGCGCCGCTTGCTCGCCGGTTACCTCATCGGACTTGTCGTCGGACTTCCACTCGGACTCTTAACCGCGCGTTGGAAATTGTTTCGCGATACGATTGGCACCATGGCGCTTGGCCTGCAAACGCTGCCCAGCGTCTGCTGGGTCCCGCTTGCGCTCCTATGGTTCGGTCAAACAGAGGCGGCCATGCTCTTCGTGGTTGTCATGGGAACGCTCTGGTCGGTGGTCATCGCAACCGACACCGGCGTACGCAACGTTCCGCCAATTTACCGCCGCGCCGCGCTGACCATGGGGTCCAAACGCTTGCACATGTGGTTCAAGGTTATCCTGCCAGCCGCGCTTCCCTTCATCGTCAGCGGCATGAAGCAAGGTTGGGCGTTCGCATGGCGCTCGCTCATGGCAGCGGAAATTTTCGTGACGATCCTTACCGGCTTCGGCCTCGGCCAACTTCTCCATTACGGCCGCGAGTTGAGTGCGATGGATCAAGTCATCGCGATCATGCTTGTGATCGTTGTCATCGGTTTGCTCGCCGATAAAATCTTTTTCTCGCCGATCGAAACATTCCTCCATCGCCGCTGGGGTACGAGCCAGGCATGAAATTCGGTGAAAAACGGGCGCCCGTCTCAGCGCAGCGAGAGGTGCGCATCACCAATAAACTCGGTTTGCACGCTCGGCCAGCAGCCCAGTTCGTTAAACGTGCGAACAGTTTCCGATCGGAAATTTGGATCGTGAAAGAAGGAAAACGATATTCAGTTGCCAGTCTCATCGATGTTCTCCGGGCTAACCTCGATTGCGGCGCTACGGCTACGCTCGAAGCACACGGGGTCGACGCGGAAGAGGCCCTTGAGCAATTAGAGAAGTTGCTCGCGGAATTTCACGAGGAGGACGATGTCTAACGTAGCGGGCGTGCGACCAGAATTCCGCTATCCGAGCGGTAGCGATACAGATATTTCGAAGGCTGCGCGTCCACGATCACGTGGCCGTAATTCCCAGGCGAAGAAGCGTGCATAAAATGTAGGACGCCGTCGTTGGTGCGAAACGCGAGGCCGACGTGCGCGGTCGAATAAAGTCCATTTCGATCGCGCGAAATAATTCCGATGATGTCGCCGCTGTGCAATTTGGACTCAATTCCGGCGACGCGGTTTTTTGGAATTTCATACAGGGGGCGCGATGAAACATTCGCTTCCATGCGCGCGAGCGATCCGAGCAGCGAACGGTTCGCCGCGAGATAACGGTAGTGCCGCCAGCCCACGCTCATTTCCCCAGCGGAATGCGGCACGCTCACGCCGCCGAGAGTGCGCGTCAGATCTTCCACGAGACCCCGGCGGTCATTGTCGTAAAGCCAGTCCTCTAAATAATGCAGGCGCGAAAGGTATTCGCCGCTGCATTGGCCTCCGCGATAACGGTCGAGCTCGATGTAATGCAATAGACGCTCCGGCGTCCAATTCGATTCTGGCTCGTTCAGCATCCGGGCGAAGCTGAGCGCGATTTCGAAAAACGTCCAGCAATCCATCCCCTGAAAATTGACCGACGGTGACTCGATTCGATTATCGATTTCGAGAGTGAAATGTTTGTAGCGCGTCCCAACCAGTGCCTGTCCCACGGTCGCGGTCCGTTCGCCGATCGGCAGCGCTTTCCAGTTCCCGGATTTGGCCTTCGCAACCAGCCGATTAAATTGATCCTGTCCCTTAAAAACCGTGCTGAACGGCAAGCGTGATTCCATCGCGAACGCGACCGAGCAAATCAAAAAGACAGGAACGAGAATTTTCCAGTTTCGCATATCGCGCACAACTCAACGCGGAATTCATACGCAATCAACCGAGTTGTAGGGGAGCCAGTGTTGTAGGGGCAGGCGTGTCGCCTGCAATTCTCCTGTAGCGGTGGTCTACGACCGTCGCATCTTTTGCAGTCTGCTCGCAAGATTGCCATCTGTCATTCCGACCGAAGTGGAGGAATCTCTTGCTGTTTGATTTTCCCTTCCTCGCTTTCCTGGCGAACACTGAAAGATGTCTCGCTCCGCTCGACATGACAAAGAGCGCATCGGCGCAAAAGGTTTTGCTTCGCTGAGGAAGCCTTATATGCCTTCGTGAAAGTGCCGATTCGTTTCCAAGGAAGAGCCGGAGAGATATTGTCATTTCCAACATTTCCACCATCGTCTTGGCTCATGTGCAGCCTTCAATGACTTAACCATCTCAGCTAGGCTTTGGAACCTGATGCTTCCGAATTCATTCATTAGGATCACCAAGCGTGAGTCTGGGGTTTTCCCGGGGAACAAATAGCGGAAAAAAAGCCAGCCAATACTACCAAGGCCAGTCAGACAACGGAGCGAGAAATCTTCTCGTCTATGAACGTTTTCGTATGCACCTTTGTAGGCAAAAAAACGCTCTTCCACGTCACGCTCCCATGTGACACGAGCTCTCTCACTGTTTTCAATTAGCCCCGCTGCTACCATTGCCTCAAAGCAGGCTCGATGGTGCGCATCAAGCAGAGGTTTCGTGGCTCCGAGGTTCGTCAGCTTCGGTGAGTTCGCTGAAATTCATTAAGCGTGATACGTGATTGATGTGCACACGGAGGCGTAAGCTATGTGCTCCCAGATATGCCACGCCTGAAGAAACAGGCGTGCGCGTCCCCCGAACCCCAGGGAAGGCGTGTCGCCTGCCAATGGCTGACTGCTTTCGGTTAGCGCAAAAGGTTTTGCTTCGCTGAGGCAGGCTTATATGCTTTCGCGAAAGTGCCGATTCGTTTTCCAAGGAAGAGCCGGAGAAATGTCGTTCGCCAAGCCTCGGAGGCTGGCGCCAGGACTAAGCGCTCCACGCGCGTCCGCTTGCGTCCGCGAGCCGACTGGCACAAGCGCAATTTTCTCACCAGCGTCCTGATCCCTTCGCTTTTCATCAAACGCGCCGGTGGTTACGCGCCGCCGCAATTTCCGAAAATCCGCGAAGGCGAGATTTGCATCACCTGGATCGGGCACGCCTCGTTTCTTGTTCAAACTCACGAAGTCAATGTCTTGATCGACCCCATCTGGTCGAAATGGCTCAAGGTGATCAAGAGACTGAAACAACCAGGCTTCGAAATTCATCATCTGCCGTCCATTGACTTCGTCTTGGTAACCCACGCGCACTTCGATCATCTCGACCGGCGTACCTTGCGACGCATCGCCGCCGATCAACCCATTGTCGTGCCTATGGGCGTAGGAAACCTGGTGCACGATCTCGGTTTCCACATTGTGCACGAGCTTGATTACTGGCAGACGGTGGGACTCGGGCCGCTTAAGATTTCGCTCACGCCATGTCACCACTGGGGCGCGCGGTTTCTCGCAGACTTGCATCGCGACTTCGGCGGATTTGTCATAGCGGTGGACGGCCGCACGATTTTTCACTGCGGCGACAGCGCATACTTTCCGGGATTCAAAGAAATTGGCGACCGCTACAAGATCGATATCGCCTTGCTTCCCATCGGCGCCTACGAAGCGCCCAGCGGTCGCCAAGTTCACATGAACCCGGAAGAAGCAGTGAAGGCCTTTCTCGAACTTCGCGCCAAGACTTTGATTCCGATGCATTACGGGACTTTTCGCCTCGGCTTTGAACCGCTTCATGAGCCTCCACAACGATTGGTCGCAAGCGCGCGCACACACGGCATCGAGGAAAAGATCCTCGTCATGACGGAGGGCAAGCCGGTGGTGCTGTGAATTCAAAACATTCTTGCCACGGATGAACACGGATGAAACACAGATCAGGAGAAACGATTCCTCGTCCCACCCTCTCTCCTTTCCCAGGGGAAGCGGATGAAGGTGAGGGATTTTGTCTCTTTCTCCATCTGTGAAAATCTGTGTTAATCGGTGGCTAAATTTCTTCGGCGCACTCGGAGCCGGTCTACTAATCGTCGGATTTTGCCTCATTCTGCTTTGGCATGATCCGCTCGTTTTTTGGAACGACGATTATGAAATATCGGTGCTGCCCGTGTTCGCCGATGTGGCGCGCAGTTGGTCCGAAGGCCATTGGCCGCTCCTGAGTCCTTACTCCTGGGTCTGTGGCAATCTCGCCGGGGAATTTCAGTACGGCACGTTCTCCGTCTTTGTGAATGCGGCCGTCATCCTGATTTGGAAGTTTCCGCTGACATTTCCGCAACAGGCAGCCGCTCTTTCCATCACGCATCTTTTTGTTCTGGCAATCGGCGCATTCTTGCTCGCACGCGATCGTCGATTTTCAATTTCACTCTCAATCTTGGTTGCGCTGGTCGCCTCTTTGAACGGCTGGATCATTTGCTGGGGCGCGACTGATTGGTTCGGCGCGCTCGGGGCTTTCGCGTGGCTGCCATGGGCATGGTGGGGAATGGAGCGCGCGTTGGATGTACGAAGAACGAAATGGAGATTTCTCTGGCCGGCGCCCTTTGTCTACCTCGTCATTACTGGCGGCTTTCCTTACGCGGTGGTTATGCTGGCGCTGTTGCTGGTCTGGTTAACGATCAAGTCGTTAGCTCAAACGCGAAACGTCTTGTCAATCTTGCCGTTGGCTTTCGGCACCCTTCTCGGGTTCGGACTTTCTGCGCCGGCATGGTTGGCAATTCTTGATTACGTTCGAGGTTCAGCGCGCGAGCTGCAGCCGACCTCAGAGCATTGGCAATGGCTCGTTCCGCCTGCGGCGCTACCAGGATTAATTCTTCCCTACTGGACTGTGAAATGGACCATGTTCTCCTCACGTCTGATTCCGCATACCGCGACGGAATTGGCGTGCGGCCTGGTTGCTCCCGTTGCGCTCATTGCTGGATTCATCTGGCGCGGTGGCACGCTCGTTAGGCGAATCAAATGGGAGCTGGCCTCGCTCGTGCTTGTGCTCGTGCTCGCGATGCTACCAGCCGCGGGGCTGTTTCGGTGGAGTTTTCGCTGGCTTCCATTTTTCCATCTTATTCTCGCAATTTGCGCGGCAGAAGCGCTGCAAACTTGGCGTGGTACGGGGTCGACTCTCCGATGGCCGGGGTCATTGACACCGGCTACAACAGCGCTCGCACTCGTTATCTTGATAGCCCTAACGATGTCCATCTTTCAAACGGGCGGCCCCTATGCTTTTCCGTTGACCTGGATTTTTCTCGGGCTCGCCGTGCTTTGGTATTTTTTGGAGCTTCTTTTACGCAATTCCGAACTTGGCGGATGGGTACCGGTAGCGATCACATTTCTGGCGTTTCTTTCGACATATCTTTGCATCCCGCCGAACTGCGGTGTCCCGAAATACAATCTGTCGCAAGAACTGATTAGGTCGTCACCGCTTGATTCGCGCCACCTTTATCTGAGCCTCTATCTATGGGCCGAGCAGACATATCGTACGGGAAAAAAACCGGAATCGGTCGGACAAATTGTGCGATTGGGGAGCACATCGATGTGGGGACAGCTTCGCTTCATCAAAGGTTACAGCCCAATCCGGCCTGCGGGTATAGCACGTAAATTCGGGACGACGGTTCACGGAGAGATTGATCCCGAAGTGGGAAAGTATCTACTTCGTAACCAAGCTGGCGAAGGAGGTGGCTTGGCACGACTTGGCGTGGACGGGATCGTTGTGGCGCGAGAACTGGATGTCGCTCCTCAGCCGGCCTCTGAATGGCAGCTGGTCATTTCAACAGATGAAGGGCGCGTCTTTCATCGGCGCGGCGCGCCCTTCGCGCGCGTGCGCTCGGTAGCGTCAATTCCTTCGCGGTCTAGCGAGCAATTTGCTTCCGCTACGATTTCACAAATCAACGATTTGCGAAATCGCGTCGAAGTAGATGTCGATGTTCCAAAGGCGGATCGGCCTGCCTTGCTGACTTTCTCGCGGCCGTATTTTCGCGGATATGAGGCGCAATTAAGCAATCAGAAGCTCGCCGTGACTTCTTATCGCGGATTATTTCCTGTTGTCGAAGTCCCAGCCGGCGCGCACGGGCGACTCATTCTGACCTATCGACCATATTGGCTGAGTTGGGGAACCGGAGCAGCCATCGCGTCCGTTCTGGTGGTTGTGCTTAGCTTTTCGCTACGATTTGTCAGCGCAAGTTGGGGCGATCAATCATCGGCTCGCGTTCGGCAGGCTCAAGGCAAGCTGAGTCTCGCCCCGCCAGGAAATCAATCATAGTCTTTTTGGATCTTGCAGCAGCTCGATTACACGTTTGAGCAAACGACCCGCGCCGCCGCCGTCGATGCTGCGATGATCGAAACTTAACGTGATCTGCGCCTCGGTCTCGGGAACAAACTCTTTTTTATCTTCATCCCACGAAGGAACTTTCTTTCCCACGCCGAGGCCGAGCAACAATGTTTGATCGGGTAATGGAATGGGGGTGCCCCATTCCATTCCGAAGGTGCCGAAGTTTGAAACAGTCGCGATGCCGCCAATTTGCATGTCGGGCGAAATTCGTCGTTGCCGCGCAATATCGACAAGTTCCTTGTACTTCGCCGTAAGATCGGCAAGAGACGTTTTGTCAGCGGAACGAATGACCGGCACCATAATTCCATCCTCGGCTTCGACCGCGATGCCCACGTCGATGGAGTTCGATTGTACAACGCGGCTGCCGATTAATTTTGCGGCTGCGCTTGGATTTTGGGCAAGGGCGAGAGCAAGCGCGCGCAAAGCGTAAAGCCCGGGGCCGGGCTTTGAATCGCGCGATTGTCGATCCCGTAATACCGGATCGAGATTCACTGACGAACCGATCGTTGAGAGCGGCCGCGCCCAACTCCGCCGCATCGCATCAGCGACGCCTGCCCGAATCGCGGAAGCTTCTTCCGTCTGTTGGTTCTCGATCTTGTGCAGAAAATTTTCGAGATCTTTGATTGTGACGCGATTTCCTGCGCCGGTCGGAGGAATTCCGGCAAGATCAGCGTTCGTTAGCTGCAACTCCTCCATGCGCGCACGCATCCGCGGGGACAAAAATCCGGCGCCTTTTGCGACGGCAGGAACGGGCAGCCCGCCAGTGCGTCTCACGCCTTCACCATCCCTCTGGCGTGCTGCGACAGCAGCCTGTTCTTCGCGCCCGGGAATTTCCATTGACACAGTTCCCTTTGGAGGTTCCGGGACCGCTTTGTTGAATCTTGCTGCGTCTGCCTCGCTCGCTTCCACGTAGCCGAGCACCGCGCCGACTGGATACGTTTCCTTCAATTGCACAGTAATTTTGTCGATCTTGCCTTTGCACGGCGTGGTCACGCCCATGACGGCCTTGTTCGTTTCGACATCGAGAATTTCCTGATCGGCCGCGACTTCGTCGCCGGACTTCACTTTGATATCGACGATGGTGGCTTCGGCGATCGATTCGCCTAGCTGCGGCATGATGATCGGAACCTGCGCCATAAATTCCTATTCTCGGAGGAGAGCGCGGGCCTTTCTCGCAATCTCTTTTGCGTTCGGGCGATGCACCGACCAGAGATTCGGATGATACGGTATGGGTGTATCTTTCGCGTTCATGCGCTGCGGTGCCGCGTCTAGCAGATGAAAGCCTTCCGCTGTCACACGGGCGATAATCTCAGCCGTTGCGCTGCCCCACGGGAATGATTCTCCGACGCAAAGCAAGCGACCCGTGCGCGCAACTGACGCGAGAACGGTATTGGTATCAAGCGGCTTAACGGAACGAAGATCGATAACTTCAGTTTCAAAACCTTCGGTGGCCAATTGTTCCGCGACCGCGAGTGCTTCGTGCAGCATCGCGCTGTAGGTGGCAATGGTCAGGTCGCGCCCTTCCCGTGCGATGCGCGCTTTGCCTGTGGGCAAGCCTTCGGTCGGCAGTTTCTCTGCCTTAAGGTGATAATAGAGATATTTGTGTTCGCAGTATATGACCGGATCATCGATCGCCACCGCTTCAATGAGCATGGTGTAGGCATCTTCTACGGTCGCCGGCGTCATTACAATAAGCCCCGGATAATGCGCGTAGATCGATTCCATCGACTGACTGTGAAACGGCCCGCTGCCTTTTGTGCCACCAGAGGGCAAACGCACTGTGATGGGGATTGGAACATCCGTCCGCCAATAATGCGTCCCGGCGTTGTTTAAGATTTGATTGAGCGCGGTGCTGGAAAAGTCGGCAAATTGCATTTCGACAATCGGCCGCATCCCATGCATGGCGGCCCCGATCGCAGTCCCAACCATCGCGTCTTCGCTGATCGGCGTGTTCAACACGCGCCCGGGAAACTCTTTAGCGAGACCTTTCGTTGCTTTAAAGGCGCCCCCAAATGTCCCGCCGACATCCTGCCCGTAGATAAAAACGCGCTCGTCATCGCGGAGCAGTTTCGCCTGGGCTTCGCGGATCGCTTCCAGATACGTGATGCTCATTCCAGAGAATCGACAAGGTCGCGCGTCGAGATCGCACACCAATCTTCTTCGTCGCCCTCGGGTGCGGCCTCCTTTTGCGCTGTAGAAATTGCCACGTCCACTTGCGTGGCTGCGTCTCGGCGCCACTCTGCCAATGTCTCCGTGTCGACCAATTTAAGATCGACAATCGTGTGCTCAGTGACTTTCAAACAATCGCGCGCAAACGGTTCACGTTTAATCTCGTCCGTCACGTAACTCGCATCGTCATGTTCGCCGTGACCAGACAGGCGTAGGATGGAAGCGACGACCAACTGCGGTGGGCGACCCACTCGGGCGCGCTTGACCGCGCCGCCGATTACATCTAGGCAATTTGCAAGATCGGTTCCATCGACAGTGTAACCTTCGAATCCGTACCCTATCGCGCGGTCAATCAGATCATGACACGCAAACTCGCGGTCGTTGGGCGTTGAGTAAGCGTAATGATTATTCGTTGCGACGACGACTAGCGGCACCTGCTCAACAGCGGCAATGTTCATTCCTTCGTGAAACGAGCCCGTCTGCATTCCGCCTTCGCCGATGCAACTCAGGCCGATGAACCCCTTTTCGCCTCGGAATCGTTTCGCCATCAACGCGCCCACCGTCACGGAAACCATCGCGCCAAGATGACTGATCATGGCGAGCTGATTATCGCGCGGTCGGCCACGATGAATATTGCCATCGCGTCCGCGCATTGGACCTAGGCGCGAACCGAGATACGTGCGCGTGACGTCGATCAGCGGTTCGCCGAATGCAGATCGCCCCGCCTGGTCGCGAATTAAGGGCGCAAAGATATCGCCCTTTTCTAGAAATATTCCGCAAGCGACGCTGACCGCTTCCTGGCCCTTGCCGATGTAAACGCCGCCGGTGATCTGACCGCCGCGGTAGAGACTAACGAGCTTCTCCTCGAGCGTGCGTGCCAGCAGCATCCAGCGAAACGCTTCCAGAAAACGGTCGTGGGGAGGCGCGCCTTTGCCCACAGCTGCTTCGCCCAGCGATGCGGGCGCGCCTTTTTTTCCTTTCGATTTTGCGGTCCGCTGCGCCGTCTGAAGCATCGAGCCATTTTAGCCAAGATCGGCAACTGCGCGCAAAGTTTTTTGTAGCGTTTCGCTTTGGGTAACGCACAGCTTGCCCGCCGCGTGCGGGCGTCTCGCGCGCTGGCGATGGCGTCTCGCCATCGTGACCTTCTCCGGTGATTAATCTCGCCTGCCGATCTGAAATTTCCTACGGCACAACCGTGAGGGTGAGATCATTGCCGTCTCCGCCTTCGTAATTAGCTTGCAACGTGTTGCTGCCAACTATAATTGTTGCGCCGTCAGCGAGGTTACTAAAAGTTCCGGAGATCGGGGCGACTGCCCTGTTATCAATTACCGTAAACACCGTGCCGAGCGGGATCGCGGCGCTGCTATGGGCAGAGGCCGAAAAGAGCGCGCCAGCACTGATCGCTATCCCAGTCCCGACCACCTCATCGGCGGTAGATGGCTCGGCATTCAAATTCCAGTGGTATGTTCCGTTTATTCCGAAAGTGACTGTGTTCTGGATTCTTAGAAGTCCCAACCCACCCGTGCCTGGCGCCAGCACGCTTCGGCCCCCTCGGCCGGTTCCTATTGTCACCGGGCCAGCGATGAATCCCTTGCCGCCCAGCGCTCCACCGACGACTTGCACGGCACCGGTGCCCGTGCCGGAGCCCGTCGTGTTATTTATTGCAAGTCTGCCGCGGTTGACCACGGTGCCGCCGGTATAAGTGTTGGCATTCGTCAGAATCAGCGTGCCGCTTCCAATTTTTCTGAGCGAACCGCCGAGACCTTCGTCATCGATCATGCCCGAAAAAGTCGTGCTCAAGTTATTGCTGCCCACAACGAGCTGATTGTCTTCCAATGTCACAAAGCCATTCCCTTCGATGGAACCCACTGTTACCTCTTGTACATCGCGATTAGTCAGCGATAAGGTGCCTTTGCCAAAAAGCTCGATCCGCGCCGTGCCGCCGGTTGAGGATTGAGTAAAGAATGCCGTTACACCTTCGCCATCCGCAGGCTTACCGTGACAGATGATAGTCGCATTGCCTGCGGTAGAATCATAAGCAAAATCCACAAAAAGTCGTCCATGCGCCATCGCTGTAGGCAACTGAGCCTCCTTCGTTGGTAATCGTGGCGGCCGTCGAAGTACCAAAGAAATCAACAAACCCACCCAGGGAAAAGGTACTAGCACCCTTGTTAGTAATTATAGCGTTGCCCGCCGAAGAGTTGTCCACAAATTCGGTCTGGCCGTTGCCACCGAAGTACGCTGCTCCAGCGTAGTTGGTGAGAATGCCAGCCCCCGCAGTTGAACTATCGTGAAACTCTGTCACGCCACCGAAGGAATAGACACTGCCGTTATTGATAAAGCTGCTGCTGCCGGCTGTGGAAGCATCATAGAAATCTATATGTCCGCCATCAGCAGCATAATTCCCTTCGGCTCCGCGAACAGTAAACACGCTCTGGCTTCCCGCCGTGGCGGTGCCCGTAAAGCTGATGTTACCGGCCTCACCCCCGATGAGGAAGTCGTCCACTCCCGTTATGAAATTCTGCTGCCTGCCGGAATCGTTTATGATGCCGGCGCCACTGGTAGCGAGCGTAAAGCCAGGCATGACGGTAATCGAAAACGCGCTTGCGCCCGAATTGAATACGATGCTGTTAACCTCGGTGCCGGTCGAGACGGAAATGTCAGTCGTGTTCGAAACGTCGAAGGTCGCGACATCTGCTGGTCCGTTTGGAATAGTAGGCGGCATCCAATTCGTCGCGGTATTCCAATCGCCGGTGAGTGGTGTTGCGCTCCAGGTCGCGCTGCCAGCGTATACCGTGGAGAGCGCGAGCAGGTACGCTAAAAAGAAAGCGAGAGGCTTCATAGCAAAGAGTTATACGGCGGATGTATCTTCGAAGTAAATCGAATTCCGGCTGCCGTTTGTGCTAGGGAACGACCGTGAGCGTGAGGACCCGCTCACCAGCACGCGGGACGCGTGCGCTACGCTATCGCGTTGCCAGCGCGAGGCGCCGCTGCGTCGGTGCGTGCTCACCCCCGTTTGAAGCTGCTTCAGTGACAGGTTGCGCCGGGGCACTGAGCTTCACGCCGACGAGCTTGCTCACTCCGCGCTCCTCCATTGTCACTCCGTAAAGCACGTCCGCTTTCGCAATCGTGCGTTTGTTGTGGGTCATGATGATAAACTGGCTCTGGTTTACGAATCGCTCTAACACCCGGATGAAGCAGTTGATGTTGCCTTCATCGAGTGGCGCATCCACTTCGTCGAGAATGCAGAACGGACTCGGTCGCACCATGTAAATCGCGAACAGCAACGCGACCGCCGTCATGGCGCGCTCGCCTCCGCTTAGCAACGAGACGCTTTGCAGTTGTTTGCCCGGCGGCTTGGCGCTGATCTCAATCCCGCAGTTGAGCGGATCATTCTCATCGAGCAAAGACAAATCCGCGCGCCCGCCGCCGAAGAGATCTGCAAACATTTCGCGGAAGTTCAGCCGCACCTGCGCGAAGGTCTCCGAGAACGATTTCCTTGTGGTCGAGTTGATTTGCGCAATCACGTCGAGCAACGCGCGCCGGGAGGCCGTTAGGTCATTGTTTTGGTTCTCGAGAAAACGATAACGCTCTTCAAGCTCGTCGTACTCATGCACGGCGTCCAGATTGACTGGGCCCATGTTATCGAGTTGGCGGGTAAGATCGGCAATTAGCTGTTGCACGTCCACCTGGGCAAGATCGACATCTCGGTGTGCGGTGCTCTTCGAGCGCAATGTTCCATTCGACGCGGCTTCGCCGCCATTATCAGCATCGAGCGACGGAGCGCTCGATTCACCTTGACGCCGTTTGAGTTGCACGCGCAAAGTCTTTTCGAACGCTGCTTGGTCCAGATTAAATGCGCCCAGGTCAATTTGATAACGGCGCGAGATATGTTCGGCGAGATTATCGATTTGCAACTGCAACTGTGCCTGACGAACTTGCTGTTTTGAACGCAAATCGTGCAGCTCATTCACGGAGTTTCGGACTACGCGCAGGCTCGACTCCATTTCGTTCATTGCGGATGAGCGTTCCGCCCGCTGATCGGTCAGTGACGCAACAGCGGCCTCCAGTTCGGCGCGTTGGGCATTCTGTTTCTCGATAGCGGCTTCAGCGTCCTTCGATTCGCCCGCTTGCGCGGCCAATCGCTCTTCGAAATTCACGATCTCCGCCTGCCGATCCGCGATTGTCTCAACGAGATCAACTTCCCGTGCGGTCATGGGCTTGCGCTGTGCGATAAGGTTTTCGTAACGCTGTCGCTCCGTAGCGAGCACAAGGCGTAGCCTGTTGACCTGCTCCGTCGCCTCGCCTTCACTCTTTGCTGCTTTCTCGTGCGCAGCCTGGATCTCGAGCTGCTGATTTTGCTGCGCTTCCAGAGCAGTGCGCTCTGAGGTCAATTCTTCTTCTAAGTTTGCGATGCGTTCGTCTGCAGTTTGGATTTGCTGCGCGAGGACTGTCTGCTCCGAGCGAACTTGGTCGATCTTCTGTTCGCTTGCCTGCAATTCTCGTTCCAGGAAAAGAATCCTATTCTCCGACCCCGACTGTCCCCGATCAGCAGACTCATATCGGCAGCGGGCTTCTTCAAATTCGCCCCTCGCTATCTCCAATATTGCATTTGCTTCGTCGCGTTTTTGCAACAGCGCCTCCCGTTGTTTGCAGAGTTCGGAATAATCTGTGTTCAGACCCGCCATTCGCGCTCTGCGTTCGAGCAACGAATCGGCAGACGCGTCCCGGCTGCCGCCAAAAACAATCCCCTCCGCTGAAATGAATTCCCCGGCGAGCGTCGCGGCGGCACAATCGTTTCCATGTTTCTTGAAAGCCAAGGCTGCTTCGAGATCGCGAAAAATTGCGATGTTGTGCAGCAACCGTGCCACCAATGCCGCAAGAGAATCTGGCGCTTTCACCTTGTCGATAGCCCAGGCGAGGCCCTTTTTGGGGAGGACCGGTGAGTGCGCTTTCGGCGCGGAGCCGCAGAGTTTCGGAAGGACAAGAGCAGCTTGTCCGAGTTTCTTTTCCTTCAATGCCGCAATGATTTCAGGCGCGAGCTGTGCATCTTTCAGAACAATCGCTTGCAGATTTCGACCCAGGGCGCCCTCGATCGCGGCGATATATTCTGGATCAACATCGAGATTTGAAACAAAGGCTCCGGCCAGCGCGGGCTGGATTCGCGACGGGTCATCAAGCCCTTTGAGGACGGCTTGTGAACCTTGTGCGAGTCCTTCGCCTTCTTCGTTAAGCTGACGCAGAATTTCAAGGCGTGATGCTTTTTCCGTCAGTGCACGTTCGATTTCCGCCAGACTCTTTTCAGTGCCGGCCAGAAGTTGTTGATGCTGCCGCAAGGTTGTTTCGCTGGCCTGCGATTTCGTCTTTAGAAGATCGAGATTCTTTCGCGCGGTTTCTGCAGTAGCGTGCGCAGCGGTGATCTCTTTCTGAAGTTTGTCCCGAACTGCCTGTGCGTCCGAAATCGCGATCCCGAGAGTGCGCCGATTTTCCTCCGTGGTTTCGCGCCGAATCGCAAGTCCGGAGATTTCGTCTTCCAGTTCTGCGATTCGCTTCTCGTCTTTCGAGAGCGACAATTGCAGCGCTTCAAGTTTCGAATTGTGCTCGCTCTGCTCGCCGCGAAGGTGCGAAATTAAGTCAGTAACCTTTGCCAGTTCGGCTTCTTTGGTCTGGAGAAATTGGTTCGTTTTTTCAATCAGCGCGTTCGCGTCCTGTATTTCTTTTCCTTGCTGGGCGCGCTTTGCCTCGGCTGCGGCGATATCTTTTCGGGAGCGCTTGATTAACTCTGCCAATTCTTCGGCGCGTTGCCGATTGAATTGGATTCGATTTTGATTCGTGCCGATTTCGCCTTGCAGACGTTGTAATTCGCTGCGGCCATCGGCAATCTGTGCATCAATGTCGTCCAGCGCGCGACGCTGCTCGGTGAGCTGATTTTCGCTGCTGTCGATCTTAGCGCGGCTCGTCTCTTCCGATTCGCCAAGCCGCGCAATCTCTGCGTGACAATGGGCAAGCTCAGCTTCACGCGAATCGAGCTGTTTGCGCGAATGATGGGTATCGAGTATGCGAAGGTCCGCGTGCAATGCCTGGTAGCGCCGCGCCTTGCCCGCCTGTCGTTGCAACGAGCCGATCTGGCGCTTTACTTCCTTGATAACGTCACCGATGCGCAAAAGATTTGCCTCGGTCGCTTCGAGCTTGCGCAGCGCGTCGCGTTTTTGCGTTTTATATTTTGTAATCCCGGCCGCTTCTTCAAAAACCGCGCGGCGATCTTCTGGACGCGAGCTCAAGATCATGTCGATCTTACCCTGTTCCATCATCGAGTAAGCGGTCCGCGCGATGCCGGTGTCGGCAAAAAGATTTTGAATGTCGCGAAGTCGGCAGGGCGTTTTGTTCAGGAAGTATTCGGAATTGCCGTCGCGATACACACGGCGCGTCACGCGCACGTCGTGCCAATCGACTGCCAGCTCGTTTGCACAATCGGTGAAAGTGACAGAAACCTCCGCAAAACCGACAGGCTTGCGCGCGTCGGTGCCGTTGAAAATAACGTCGGCCATCTCGTCGCCGCGAAGCGATTTGGCGGACTGTTCGCCCAAGACCCAGCGCACGGCGTCAAGCACATTCGATTTCCCGCAGCCGTTCGGCCCGACAATAGCGGTGATGCCTTCGTGAAAATTAAAAATCGTTTTATCGGCGAACGATTTGAAGCCGAGGAGCTCGAGCGATTGTAAGTGCATGTGCAGGCCGAAAGGTTCGACCTTGGCTGTTCAATATAGTGAGCTTTAGAGGCTTACAAGCGCAAAATCACACAATTTGAAGTGTGTGCAGTTGGGCAAAATACAGGATGTTGGGGCAGACCTCCAAGCGGGCGGCACAAAGCTCAGTTCGGTCAAAAGGTGATGTTTGCCGTTTCGGTTGGGTTTTTGTTCTCGCTGCTATTTTGCTTCAGGCGCCCGCCGGTTATTGGGTTACCGCAGATTTGATCACGACAAATCGCCGGATCAGATAAAGGATGGACGCCGCGGCGATGCATGCGGCCGTGACTTCGAATTCATCTCGCTTCGCGTGCGCAAGAATCCAGATGATCACGACAATGGCAAGGATCGGAGCAAGGATCGCGCCTGGAAATTTAAATGGTGTGCCATCGCTGCGAATATCGCGTCGATTCAATTCTAGCGCGGCGAGACAGCAAAGAACGTAGAGCAAAAGCACTGCCATGTTGGAAAGAATGGCGAGTCGTTGAAACGTTGAGCTGAATGACAGAGTAAACGCAATCGCGGCGTAAGTGATGATGGCGACATCAGGCGTGTGAAATCGCGGATGCACGTGC
>QHOM01000056.1 GCA_003218785.1 Verrucomicrobiota bacterium | reverse complement strand
AAACCCATGCTGATCCTGACGCGTTCGAAAATAAGTTCGAGGCGCTTTTTAACCAAGAGAGGAAAGCTCCCAGCGCAATTTTTCGCGGACGCTTCCAAAGGCTCGCCCACTCGAAGGTTTTCATCCACAAAACGAAGGCGACGAATGAAGCACTAAAGGTGCTCACCGGTTCGACGAATTTTTCCACGAGCGGGCTCTATATCAATGCCAACCACGTCGTCATTTTCAGCAATAAAGACGTTGCAATGCTTTACGCCCAGGTCTTCGACGCTTCGTTTAGCGCCGACAAGATGAAGAATTTCCATAGCACCGGTTTTGCGATGCAGGAAGGCCACCAATTTAACCAAAGTAATGCTCCGGAGATGACAATTCGCTTTTCACCTCACACGAAAGATGCGGCCACAAAGTTTTTCACCACCATTTCCGATCGGATTAATCACGTGAAGACTGACGTGTTTTTCGCCATCATGAAGGACGATGGCGAGAGTTCGATTTTGAAAGCGATAAAAGCAGTCCACGACGACAGGGAGGACATTTTTTCCTACGGCATCACGGACACCACCAAAATCATCACGCTTTACAATCCCCACACCAAGCGCGGGGTTAGAGTCGCCGGAAAGGGAGGCGCGCATGTTCTTCCTCCGCCGTTTAACAAAGAACACCGATCCCCGGCATTGCCATCCACCACAAATTTGTCGTCGTGGATTTCAGGGGCCAGGAGCCGGTCGTTTATTGCGGCTCAAGCATCTCGCCTTTAATCCCGAACAAAAGAACGGTGATAATCTAATTGAGATTCGCAACCCAGATGCTGTGACGGTTTTCGCGATCGAGGCGATCCGGCTGGTAGATCATTTTGCCTTTCGCGACCGCACGCAAAACCCGAAGGAAGCGAATTTGCACGCCATCGCAAAAACACCTTGGTATGCGAGCTATTATGACCCAGATGATCTGTACTTTCTGGAGCGCACGCTGCTAATCGGCGAACGCAAGACGTGAACCGTCGGTACAATCTGTTTATTCCCAAGTAAATTGATAATTGCGGCAGCGATGGGCCATGGAGCTACGTCGAAATCGCCAAACATTTCCGCGAATTTTACTAATTGTAAGTGTAAGGCGAGGGCTCGGTACGCCGTTCCATTATTCTCTGTCTAAACGCGGGGCAGCCTTTAAAATGCCTAGGCTGCCGCAACATAGCGTTCGATGTCGACTCAACGGGTTACCGACAGGCCCAAGCTGCTTGCCGATCCCGAGGCGTGCGCCGCTCAGACTAAGCAATTGCGCGAACCGCACATCGCGCCACTCACGGTATTCGTCGAGGCACTTCGCGCTCAGGTCGGGCCAGATTTAAGCATTCCCAATTTCGATCCATGGGATGGCGGTATCGATGCCGAAATTCTATACTTACCCGAAGCTCCCTGCCCCAAAGCTGTACTCTCTGGCTTCATCTCGCGCAATAACCCAGACGAGACTGCGAAAAATTTCTTTGAGCTGAACGCTGAAGCGAAGGTTCCCCGAAAGCGACCTGTGAGGTGGAACATCGTGCCGTGGTACATCGGCGACGGCAAGCACGTCCGTTCCGCCAATCGGGCCGATCTGCGGGCCGGAATTCGCGAGCTACCACGCCTTTTTTCTCTCCTTCCGAGGCTCCGCGCAGTCGTGCTTGTTGGACGCAAGGCCGAGCAAGCGCGCAGTGAGGTCAGAGATCTTATTCCCAAGGTCACGATCTTTGACTGTCCTCACCCAAGCCCACAATTTGTGAATATCGATCCCGCGAATCGCCGACGCATACTCAATGTCCTTCGCGACATCGCGAGTCTCACGGTTTCGACCGCTAATGCTCAAGGGATGTAGCTCATGCACCAGCATCACGGGCACGGGTGGAGCTACGTGGAAACGGCCAAGCACTTCCGCGAATTTTACTAGGTCTGTAGGGCAAATGCTCCGCCTGCCCACTACATATCGGCAACCGGAGCGGTTGCCCTACAATGTTTTTGCCAGCTCCCGCGCTTTTTCCTGCAAAAACTCCGCCGCCCGCGCCATCTGCTCCTTCTGACTCATTCCACGCTGTGCAAGCTCATAAACGTTATCGAACAACTCGCGCACTTCTCGATCTTTACTGGCGCGGCCGACGATGGCGAAGACGGGTTTGTCAAGTTTTCGCGCGAGCCGTGCAACGCCGGCAGGCGTTTTTCCCTCGAGCGTCTGCCGATCCAAACTGCCCTCGCCTGTGATAACAACGTCGACATCTTTCATTTTCGATTCGAGCCCAATTGCTTCGGCGACAACATCGAAGCCCGGGCGAATTGTCGCGTTGCAAAAACTCATCAGCCCGAATCCGAGCCCGCCCGCCGCGCCGGCGCCGGCTTCATCACGATAATCAAGGCCAAATTCTTTCGAAACAGCGTCGGCGAGTTTCGTCAACGAACGCTCGAGAACCTCAATCGTATTTTCGCTTGCGCCTTTCTGGGGAGCAAAAACGCGCGTCGCACCATTTGCGCCGAGCAACGGACTTCGGACATCGACTGCCGCGACGATGGTTAACTGTGGAGGCAGCCGTGTCGGCTGCGGTTTTGAATTCCGTATCCGCAAAAAAACGAAACCCAAGCGCACGGGCCATTCCGAATCCACCGTCATTTGTCGCGCTGCCGCCAAGGCCGATAATTATTTTGCGTGCGCTGCATTGCACTGCGTTCAAAATCATTTCTCCGACGCCGAATGTCTTCGCCAGGAGCGGATCTCGTTCACTTTCAGAAAGTCGCCACATGCCGGCTGCTTCGCTCATTTCCATTACGGCGAGGTTGCGATTTTCGATCCACGCGTAACAGGCGTCGATCTCGCGCCCGAGCGGATCATGCACCCTGCATTGCAACCAGGAACCGCCGAGCGCATCGGAAATGACTTCCACTGTTCCCTCGCCGCCATCCGCCATCGGGATGATGTCGATCTTCGCATTGGGCAAAACATCGCGTAGCCCTTTCGCAATATTCTCGGCCACTTCGCGCGCATCGAGCGAGCGTTTGAATTTATCGGGCGCGATCAGAATGCGCATGAGACAGGTTTTTCGCCTGAGGCGCCTTTGTCATTCCGAGCGGAGCGCAGCGAAGTCGAGGAATCTCTCATTGTCGGATGGTAAGAGGTACCTCGACTACGCTCGACATGACAAAAATGGCAAGAACGACGCGCAATTACGTCAACTTCCGCTCCAGAATTTCGCCGGCCAATTGCGGATTCGCTTTTCCCTTCGAAAGTTTCATCACCTGGCCTTTGAGAAAATTGAGCGACGCCGCGTTTCCCGCTTTGAAATCTGCCGCTGGTTTCGGATTCGCGGCAATCACTTGATCACAGAGTGCTTCAATTGCGCTGGCATCGCTTAATTGCTCGATTCCTTTTTCTTTCACGATGGCAGCAGCCGCTTTGCTGCTGGCGAACATTTCTGCAAAAACTTCCTTGCCTTGTTTGCCGCTGATTTTGCCGCTGTCGATTAGATTCACCAGCTCATCAAGCGCCTCCGGCGCCATCGGGCAATCATTGATGGTTTTACCGGCATTGCTCAATGCGTTTTGCAGATCGTTCAGAATCCAGTTGGCGACGTTCTTTGGCCTCTTTGCGCCTTTAGCGGCAGCCTCAAAGTAGCGCGCAAGATCGAGGTCATTCGCCAGTACGCCCGCGTCATAGGGGCTCACCTGATATTGCTGCACGAAACGAGCGCGCTTCGCCTTCGGCAATTCCGGAACCCGCGCCCGCACATCGGCGAGCAACACTTCGCTCTTTACGGGAACGAGATCGGGGTCGGGAAAATAGCGATAATCGTGGGCGAACTCTTTTGTGCGCATGAGAAACGTTTCCCCGGCGATATCGTCCCAGCCGCGAGTTTCCTGTTCGATTCTTCCGCCGTTCTCCAGCACCCCGATTTGGCGTTGAATTTCGTAAGCAAGCGCGCGCCGGACCCCACTGATCGAGTTAATGTTTTTTATCTCGATTTTAACTCCAAGCTCCGCCTGCGTTGCCGCGCGGACGGAAATATTGCAGTCGCACCGAAGCTGTCCTTTCTCCATGTCGGCATCGCTCACCGCTCCGTAGATCAAAATTTGTTTGAGCGACGTTAAAAACGCGAATGCTTCCTCGGGCGAATTGATTTCCGGCTGCGTGACGATCTCCATTAACGGCGTGCCCGCCCGGTTGAAATCGATTCCGGTGCTGTTCTCGAAATGAAAACTCTTCGCGACATCTTCCTCCAGATGAATGCGCACGAGGCGCACCTCCTTATCGGGCGCCACGATATTTTTCTGCGCGTCTTTGGGGTAAGCAAGGTCGTGCAACGGCACGCTCCCGTTAGTGCAAATCGGCATGTCGTATTGCGAAATCTGGTAATTTTTCGGCATGTCCGGATAAAAGTAATTTTTCCGGTCGAACTTGCAGACCGGCGCAATGTCGCATCCCAGCATAAGTCCGGTGAGCACGGTCATGCGCAGCGCTTTATGATTCATCACCGGCAACGCGCCGGGCAGACCGAGGCACACCGGGCAAGTGTGTGTGTTCGGTTCCGCTCCAAATTCAACCGGTGACGCGCAAAACATTTTCGAGCGCGTCTTCAGCTGGACGTGCACTTCAAGACCGATGCTGGCGATGTATTGCATTGCAATTACTTCTGGGTTGCATAATCGAGGGCCTTCTGGAAATCGAATTGTTTGATGCGATTTGCGAGTGCCTCATCATTTGCCGCATCGATGATGCGCTGGTCTTGGAGAAGATCGAGAAAGCGTCGCTGCGCGATCATTTCCGAGATTTCCGGATCATCCCGCAAGGCGACTATCTTGGGATGCTCGCTTAATTCGCGTGCGCCTGGAAACATCAGAAATTTCTGCGCGCGTTCCGGGCTGGAAAATACACTGCCCACTTTCCCAAGCGTGTCATAAGTCCTGGGTGGAACGGGGTCGATCTGCTTGACCGCTTTTCCGAGCGGCCCAAGCTCGAGCGAATTCTTCAACCGCGCCAGCAATATGCCGAGTGCTGTAGATTCTCCGCTTGATCCCGAGAGATAACGTTGTCGCACATCAAGAGCATGTGCGGTTGCAGACTGGCCGCCGGACGAAGAACTCGCTTGGCCATGGACTTGCGCTTCCGCTATAGCGCCGACTGCACGAACGCTAGCCACCACCATCCAGAGAATAAAGGCGCCGAAAAACAATCCGACGATTGCGCCCGCAAATCCATAAATGAGCTGGATGAGCGTGGAACTTCGTTGATCAGTCCGCTTGAACAAAATCATTCCAATGCCACTCACGAGCGCGTAGATGGCGACGGCAAGCACGGCTCCGCCTACGATCGACAGCACGATATCTGGCATCTTAAAGAACGGCCGTACAATGGGGACAATCAGCCCGCCGCCAAAAAACGCAGCCGCATATGCGGCGGCAAGCGCAGCGACACGCACAAGCTGGCGGACCAAACCGAGTCGCCAACCGTGCACAACTTCGAACAAGATCAAAATGACAGCGAAAGAAACGAAGGCTGCCTGCCAGAGGGGTGAGCCAGCCACCGACGGAATTGCGGATTGCGAATTGTCGATCGCGGATAGATGAACGCTCGGCATCTCCACGCTCACTGCTCCGCAATCCGCGATCCGAGATCCGCAATTGTAACCCCGAAAGCTTCGGGGTCTATAATTGCCCTTTGCCGCAACGCGTGATCGCAAAGCACGATGGTCGCCATCGCTTCCACGATTGGCACTGCCCGAGGAAGAACGCACGGATCATGGCGTCCCCGCGCACCGAGCCTTGTTTCCTTGTGCGATGCGGTAACCGTTTTCTGTTCGCGCGCAATCGTCGCAGTCGGCTTAAAGCCAACACGAAAATAAATTTCTTCGCCATTGCTGATCCCACCTTGGACGCCCCCGGAATTGTTAGTCGCTGTGCGGATTTTCCCAGCGCGCATTTCAAATGGATCGTTATGCTCTGAGCCGCGCATGCGCGCCGCCGCAAACCCAGAGCCGATTTCAAATCCTTTAGTTGCTGGCAAGCTCAGCATCGCCTTCGCCAAGTCAGCCTCAAGCTTGTCAAAAACCGGCTCGCCGAGTCCAGGTGGAACGCCACGAACAACGCATTCAATCACGCCACCGACCGAATCGCCTTCGGCGCGAATTTGCTCAATGAGCGCCTTCATTCTCTTCGCCGCCGTGGAGTCCGGACAGCAAACAACATTCCTGTCCACGTCCTTCATCTTGACGACGGAACGATTGACCTTCGCAATGACCTCATGAATCTGCGCAACGTAAGCAACGATCTCGAACTCCGAGTATAAGATCGACAATATCTTTTTCGCCACTGCGCCCGCCGCGACCCGTCCGATCGTCTCGCGCGCCGACGCGCGGCCGCCACCCTGCCAGTTTCGAATTCCGTATTTGGCCTCATATGTGAAATCGGCATGTGACGGCCGAAATGCCCTTTTCATTTGCGCATAATCTTCAGGCCGAGCGTCTTTGTTGCGCACCAGAACAGCGATAGACGTGCCGAGTGTTTTTCCTGCAAAGACGCCGGAAAGAATTTCGCACCGATCTTCCTCTTTCCGTTGCGTCGTAATTTTGCTTTGACCCGGGCGGCGACGGTCCAGATCTCGTTGAATCTCCGCGTCGGAGATGTCGATGTTTGGCGGACACCCATCGATCACCACACCGACACCGCCGCCGTGCGATTCGCCAAACGTCGTCACGCGAAAAAGTTGACCGAATGCATTGCCCATTCGCGTGAAAGATTAAACGAAATCGCGAGCAATTGTAGAGCGTTTCTGTGAAACGGCTTGGTAGGGCGCGACCGCCGGGCGCGCCGCGACGTTAACGGACGGCTCGGCGATCCGTCCCTACCATTTTCAGATCGCTTCCAGCGCCGTTTTCAGGTCGTCGATTAGATCACGGACGTCCTCGACGCCAACTGACAAGCGGACGAGCGATTCGGTCACGCCGAGCGCCTCACGCTGTTCCTTCGGCACCGACGCATGCGTCATAAGGGCGGGATGATTGATGAGGCTCTCGACGCCGCCCAAACTTTCCGCAAGCGAAAACAGACGCGTATTCTCCAGAAAGCGTTTCGTCCCAGCGAGATCGGCCTTTAGAACAATCGTCACCATGCCGCCAAAGCCGCGCATTTGCTGCCGGGCGAGGTCGTGTTGCGGATGCGATTTTAGTCCGGGGTAACTGACCGATTTTACTTGCGGTTGTTCCTCCAGCCAACGCGCAATTTCAATCGCGTTGGAACAGTGTCGCTCCATGCGCAGTGCAAGCGTTTTCAAACTGCGCATGACCAGAAAGCTTTCGAACGGCCCCGCAATTGCGCCCACTGAATTTTGCAGAAGCGCAATCTGATCACCCAGCTCCTTGTTTTCGCCGACCACGAGGACACCGCCGACTAGGTCAGAATGTCCGTTCAGATATTTGGTGGCGGAATGGATTACCAGATCGAAGCCGGCTTCGATCGGCCGCTGAATCCACGGAGTCGCAAACGTGCTATCGCAAACCGAAATGATTTCGTGCTCGCGCGCGGTTTTCGCGATCGCCTCCAGATCGATCAGCTTGAGCAGCGGGTTGCTCGGAGTCTCGATCCACACCATGCGTGTGTTTGATTTGATCACGCGCTCGAAGTCTTCTGCATCGGTAAGATCGATGTAGGCGAAAGCGAGATTGGCAGAGCGGCGCCGCACTTTATCGAACAACCGAAACGTGCCGCCGTAAAGATCGTCGCTTGCGACGATGTGCGAACCGCTCTCAAGCACCTCGAGCGCGGTTGCCATCGCGGCCAGTCCGGATGCGAATGCGAATCCGCGTGTGCCACCTTCCAGATCGGCAATGCATTTCTCGTAGGCAAGCCGTGTTGGATTAATGGAGCGCGCGTAATCGTAGCCCTTATGCTTACCTGGGCTCTTCTGCACATACGTGGATGTTGCGTAAATCGGCGTCATGATTGCGCCGGTGGACGGGTCGGGCTCCTGGCCGGCGTGAATCGCTCGCGTGGCAAACTCGTGCTGTTTTTTCATTTGGGTCTAATCTTAACCTCGGATGAGGCGGATTTCACTGATTAGTGGGTGGATCGAGCAGTCCCCTCGGCATGCCGGAGCGCTGCGAAAGCGGCTTGTTCGATGCTAAAATGATGTGGCAGAGCCGAGACCGAAATTGCATCGCCCGACGGACCGGTCGATCCACCGTTTACGAATATTCCTGTGCCGACGGGACGGATGACTTCGGCATGTGAAGCCGCAAATAGGAGAGCAAATCGGTGCGCGTGATCAGCCCAAGAAACTTATCGTCATCCATCACTATGGCGACGCGACCGCGATCGAAAACCTTCAGCAGGTCATTGATTTTCGATTTTGGTGTGAGCGTTTCGAGCTTGTCGGTCATCGCATTTTTCACCGGATCGTTAAAGTGCGACGGATCACGGTGCACCTTCACGAGCACATCGGATTCATCAAGAATTCCGATGGCGCGCCCGCTTTGATCGACAACGGGCAGCTGCGAAACATCCGCGTCGCGCATACGCTTGAATGCGGTGAGCAACGTGTCTGTCGGTCCGACTGAAATTACTTCGCCGGCCTCGTAACGATGTGAAATCAGATCGCTCAAGTCCCCGTGCGGCGGACGATGGATGAAACCCTGCTCCGCCATCCAGAAATCGTCGTACATCTTGGATAGATATTTGTTTCCCGTGTCGACCACGAAGCTCACGACGCGTTTCGGTTTCGTTTGTTCCCGGCAATAACGCAGCGCGCCGGCAAGGAGCGTGCCGGTGGATGAGCCGCCGAAAATCCCTTCTTTGCGCAACAGCTCGCGTACAGTTGCGAAACTTTCCTCGTCATCGATTTCGAATGCTTCCGTGACCAGCGACATGTCCGCGATGTCGGGAATGAAATCTTCGCCGATGCCTTCGACAGCCCAACTCCCTGCCTCCACCAGTTTGCCTGTCCGGACGTATTCGTAGAGAACAGAGCCAGTCGGATCGGCCAGAATCATTTCAATCCCGCGCCGTGGTTTAACGCGATTAAAAAATCGACCGAGGCCAGTGAGCGTTCCGCCCGAACCCACACCCACAACGACCGCGTCAACATCATGCCGCATCTGTTCCCAAATTTCCGGTCCGGTCGTGCGCTCGTGCGCAAGAGGATTTGCCGGATTGCCGAATTGGTTGACATAAAAACCCCCAGGGATTTCTTCGGCAAGTCGGGCAGCCACGTCCTGGTAATATTCCGGATGGCCGCGCGTTACGTCCGACCGCGTGATCCGTACTTCGGCGCCGAGCGCTTTCACGTGCGAAATTTTTTCCTGCGACATCTTGTCTGGAATGACGAGGAGGACGCGATAACCTTTCGCACCGGCAACAAGCGCCAAGCCTAGCCCGGTATTCCCTGCGGTTGCTTCAACGACTGTGCCGCCGGGTCGCAATTTTCCCTCGCGCTCCGCCGCCTCGATCATCGAGAGCGCGATCCTGTCCTTAATCGAGCCGCCCGGATTTTGATTTTCCAGTTTCAGGAAAAGCTGACACAGCCCGGTGTCGATCTGTGTGACCTCGACGAGTGGCGTGTCGCCAATAAGCGAGAGAATCGCCGGCGACTTGCTATGTGTTGGAATTGTAACGGTCGAAGCTGCGGTCATTTCAAGTGCAAAAACTTTTCGTCGGAATTCTCGAACAGGACTTTACCTGTCTCAGAAAATCTGGGCCCACACTGCCCCGCTCGAGACCGTCTAAAGACAATATGCGAAGGAAGCAGGCTGGCTCAAGAGATGCGGCTGAGACTGGGGTTGTGATTCCTGCATCTCTCTTTGCCCGGCGGCATTGACTAGGTTCCACTCCCGTTTATCAATTCTTTAGAAGAGGAAAGATAATGAGATGAAGGCGTTGCGTACGGACTCGGCGATCGAGTCCGAGCCGGCAGATTCACCAGTCGAGTAAAAGCCGCGAGCGCGTACGAAGATATTCTGTCGAGTGGGCAAATCTTGGCCTGGCAGTTGCCAACCGCCGGCGATGCGGGTTGGAGTTGCGAGAGCAGCGTAGTTGATGCCGTCGGTGGAGAGTTCAAAGGTAACGCGGTCAACTTCGGGCGAAGTGCCACTGCGGTACCAGGTGATGGTCGTACCGTCGGTCGCGACAGTCAGCGCTTCTAATGCGGCGTCTGCGTTCGTGAGCCGACCGACGGAGTTGCGCGGCATAGTGCCAGTGCCGCCGCCCCCAAGGGTGGTGAAATTTCCACCGACCAAAATCTTGCCATCGGTCTCAATCGCCAAAGCAAGGACAGCAAGATTTGCCCCGGGATCGAAGCTGGTATCGAGCGTGCCATCGGCATTGAGTCGTCCGATCCTGTTGCGCACCGTTGTGCCGGTACCACCGCCGCCGAGAGTCGTGAAATCCCCTGCGACTAAAATCCTGCCATCGGCTTGCACTGCCAGCTCTTCGACAAGCCCGTTCGCACCAGGATCGAAGCTCGTATCGAGCGTGCCGTCGGAATTAAGTCGCCCGAGATGGTTGCGCACCATTGTTACGCTGCCGCTGCGAAGCGTGGTGAAATCTCCGGCGACTAAAATCTTGCCGTTCGCCTGCACCGCCAGAGCACGCACGGATTGATTCGCACCAGGATTGAAGCTCGTATCAAGGGTGCCATCGGCATTGAGTCGTCCGATCTTGCTGCGCATCGTCGTGCCGGTACCGCCGCCGCCGAGGGTAGTGAAATCGCCTGCCACTAAAATCTTGCCGTTCGCCTGCATTGCCAGAGCACGGATAGGGCGGTTCGCGCCGGGATCGAAACCAGTGTCGACGGTGCCGTCCGGATTTAATCGTCCGATCCTATAGCGCGGAAAGTTGCCGGTGCCTGTGCCGTTGAGAGCGCTGAATGATCCACCGACCAGAATCTTGCCATCGGCTTGCAGTTCCAGAGCAAGGACAGGGCGGTTCGCACCGGGAGCAAAGCCAGTGTCAAGCGTGCCGTCCGCGTTAAGACGTCCAAGGCGGTTGCGCGCGGTGGTGCCGCCATTGCCAAGACTGGTAAAAGACCCACCCGCCACAATCTTCCCATCCGTTTGCACGGCCAGAGCCTGCACGGTGCTGTTCGCACCGGGATTGAAGCTGGTCTCAAGCGTCCCATCCGGATCAAGTCGTCCGAGCCGGCTGCGGGCAGTGGTCCCGATACCACCGCCCCCGAGGGTGGTGAAATCTCCGCCGAGTAATATCTTCCCGTCGGATTGTAGCGCGACAGCGCGCACACTGCTATTCGCACCGGGATCGAAGTTATTGTCCAGCGTGCCATCGGCATAAAGTCGTCCGATAAAGTTGCGCGTGTATATACCGCTGCCGCCGCCGCCCAGAGTAGTGAAAGGTCCGCCGACCAGAACCTTTCCATCCGCTTGCAGAGCCACGCAGCTGACGGCGGGGTCGTTCGCGCCAGGATCGAAACTATCGACCGAGCCATCAATGTTTAGCCGCGCGATAAGGTGGCGGGAGATGACACCGGTGCCGCCGCCGCCAATTTTCAGGAAATCGCCGACCACCAAAATTTTGCCGTCGGGTTGCACCGCCAATCCTTTGACGTCGTTGTTCGCACCGGGATCAAAGCCGGCGTCGATCGTGCCGTCGGAATTCAGGCGCCCGATCTGGCTGCGTGGAAAGTGGCCAGTGCCGCCGCCCCCGAGGAGAGTCAATTCTCCGCCGACTACGATTTTGCCATCAGCTTGCACTACGATACTAAAGATTGTGCTGTCTTCCGGCTCAGTCCCGCGGCCGCTCGCACCGGGATCAAAGCCGGCGTCGATGGTGCCGTCGGGATTCAGCCGCGCGATGCAGCTGCGCGGGACGGTGCCGATACCACCGCCACCGCAAGTGGTGAAATTTCCTCCGACCAAAATCTTGCCGTCCGGTTGCAGTGCAATAGCAGAGATTCGATCGTTCGCACCGGGATTAAAGGTCATGTCGAGCGTCCCATCGGGATTCAGCCGTGCGATACGGTTACGTACGAACGTACCGGTGCCGTCGCCGCCGAGAGTCGTAAAACTTCCTCCAACCAATATTTTCCCATCTGCCTGTAGCGCTAGACAGATGATTTCCGCGTTGGCGCCGGGATCGAAGCTGGTGTCGAGAGTGCCGTCTGGGTTTACGCGTCCAATATGATTGCGCACGCTTGTGCCGCTGCCACCGCCGCCGAGAGTGGTGAAAAATCCGCCAACTACGATTTTGCCGTCCGCTTGAATCGCCAGCGCATCGACAATGTCATTCGCACCGGGATTAAAGATGGTGTCCACGCTGCCGTCAGGGGTGAGTCGTCCGATATGCTTGCGTGTGGTTGTACCCGTTCCGCCACCGCCGAGAGTGGAGAAAGTTCCACCGACTATGATCTTGCCGTCGGGTTGCACCGCCAACGCTTTCACATTGCGGTCCGCGCCCGGGTCGAAACCATCGACAGCGGACTGCGCTCGCCCCTCTTCTGCCAACAACACCATCGGCATCAGCAATGCCAGAGCCATCCATCCTTGAACACGTCTTATCCCTCGATAGGCTTCGCTTAATCGCGGCTTCGTGACGCCTCTCAACTCGTATCTTTCTGTTGTCATTGTTTACGATGTTCAGCGGTGGCGCCGTAAAGAAGGACGTTCACGGCCTGTGGAGCTTCCAAAAATTGAAAACCGGTTTCCCGAGCCAGGCAGACATTCATATACCTCCGGAAAGAGCAGGGCTCATGTTATAAAGTAAGGTGAGCTAGCGCAAGCCTTTCGTCTAATTCCAGGGGGTTCGGCAATCCGAAACGGCTCGAGGAAAAAATGCAGTCACCACGCTTTGAAATCGCCAGTGTGATCGCGATTCTTTGACCATTCTCGATAAATTGTCGGACATCGTGCGTGTGAAGTATTGGGAAATCATCGCTGACAATCTCAGCAAAGCCGGTTGGAGTTGGGGCCGCGTCTCAGCCGTGGATTCGCACGGGCGCACAATCTTCGTTGCTGACGCGCATCGCGGCGACGGTCAACGCTTATTGTGCGAGCGGATGAAAAGCTGGCCGCGTTTCTCGAACTTG